>NZ_JABSOV010000019.1:15544-54365 GCF_013215345.1 Colwellia sp.
TCAGCCAAAATACTTAACTTTGAATATAGCCTAAGTGCCGAGCTAGGTTATTGACTTGGTCAGGGGTATTAGAATCAAGGTATAGCCACACAAGCAGTAGTCAAAGATAAGTCCGTCATTGAATTAATTGACGACTTTGCAGTTTTTTGAATTAAGGTGTTTTCAATGATAGAAGTATTTATTTTAGCAATCGCATTAAGTATGGACGCTTTTGCCGTATCCATTGGCTTAGGTGCAACCAAACAACACTGTAAAGTCGCTCATTTAGGCATAATAGTTGCCCTTTATTTTGGCATATTTCAAGGCGTCATGCCGATAATTGGCTATCTGGGCGGTAAAGGCCTGTTAAGTTGGGCTGAGTCCTATACCCCCTGGATTGCCTTTTTATTGCTATTCCTGATAGGCGCGAAAATGATTTATGAATCGTTCTCAGAAGGCATAGAAGAAGATATCAGTAAAATCACCCATAGAGTTTTATTAATCCTTGCCATTGCTACCAGTGTTGACGCTATGGCAGCGGGCTTTAGCTTAACCCTTTTACCGGTAAACCCTTTCATTGCATGTCTTATTATTGGTGTGATTACCTTTTTTTTTAGTTGGCTTGGGGTATTAGTGGGTACTAAAGGAGGTACTTGGCTAGAGAGTAAAGCTGAACTCCTTGGCGGTATTACCTTGATTTTAATGTCAATAAAAATCCTGATAACCGCATAACTGAGTAAAATTCAGTACATAAGTAAGCTGATTTTTGGATAAGTATAAAGTCAGCTTAAAAAATATAGACATAGTGAATTGTTAATTGGACCGTTTATTATCGTCTGATAAATAACTTTTAACTCTGCTTGAAAAAGGCTACCTTGATACTTAGGTGAACATTTTTAAATACATTGAAAGTTTAAACTTGAGCTAAAAATAGGGATATATTGTGCTAGAAAACATTTCAGAAAATTCAAAAGCATTATTTTTACGTGATCTAATGCAAAGCTATGTCGGTCAACAAGGTTTAGGCTCTATGCCAAAAGCGGACCTTGATGCACTCATTATTCATTTATACCTTAAATATTCTGGCACACAAAAAGTCGATGTTTTTGCGCTATCGGAAACCTTTAAAATTAAAGAAAGCCGAGTAAAGTCTTTAGTGGAAACTGGCTGGATTAAGTTCTCAGGTAAAGATGAAGTAGAGGTTTGGTTAGATATCATTGCCTCTTTATCGCGAGTGTCTATCGAGCTTGAAAGCTTAGAAAAAGGTCAAGTTCGCTTTAAGTTAGAAAACCCAGCACATTTTCGCTATTTTCAAAAACAAGTACGTTTACTTGAAAGCACTGCCAGTTACTCCCCTTCCTCTGAACAAGTTGTCACCCAATTTGATGTCTTTAATAAGGTGATCAATCGTGTCTATCTATCGGTGCTTACAGATTCACAAGCGCAAGCCAATGATGCCATCAAGGCTATTTATAAAAGAATTCGTAATGACATTATTGGTCCCGAACGATTCGAAGCTTATCGTACTGGCGATAAACAAAAGTCCCCGCTAGGACAATCCATAAGTAAAGCCGCAGAATTAGCAGGCATAGCCTCGTTAGTGGTCAGTGTCTTTGGTAGTAATCCCGTAAGTGCAGCTGCGCTAACAGCAATTAAATAGTTTTAAAGTAGTACTTAAGGTATGAGTGAGTGACGGCTATGCAAAATAAATTTAGAGAAAATAAATACCTTAATGAGTCTGGCTCTAAAACCGGCTCTTGGTATATCAATCGTATCGATTATTTTCAGTTTCATGTTTATCCTAAAGCGAACCAGCATAAAGTATTATCATGTATTGTCGGTATTGGTGCTTTTATGCTGTCTTTCAAATTTATCACCTCAAGCCTAATCATATCGGCTGTGCTTTTATATGTTAGTTACGCAGCCTTATTAACCTTTATTTTATTAAGAACT
The DNA here is from genome assembly GCF_013215345.1 of Colwellia sp. GTDB lineage: Bacteria > Pseudomonadota > Gammaproteobacteria > Enterobacterales > Alteromonadaceae > Colwellia. The sequence continues at coordinate 17,477 of NZ_JABSOV010000019.1, forward strand.
AAAATTTGCCGCTATAAGGGCTACTTTCTCTATCCAAAACGGATAATTAAGTACTTTAGAGCCTTAGAAGTCATGGTTGATATAAATGACTTCGACTCTATTGCCACTATCAATAAAAAGTAAGGCCTGCACTGGTCTATAGTATTAGAAGTTAGGAGGTATGTTATGACACAGCGCGAAATGATTAACTACGTAGAGTTGCCAGCAAAAAACATCCCCGCTACAAAAGCGTTCTTTGAACAGGCCTTTGCTTGGTCTTTTGTTGATTATGGTGAAGAATATACCGCCTTTAGCAATTCAGGCATTGAAGGCGGCTTCTTTTTATCTGAATTAGTATCAAGTACTGCAAATGGGGCTTGTTTATTGGTGATACTTAGTGATGATTTAGAAATCACCGAGCAACGCGTTAAAAAAGCTGGAGGCATTATCAGCCAGGGTATTTTTTCTTTCCCTGGCGGGCGACGTTTTCATTTTACCGAGCCCAGTGGTAACGAATTAGCGGTTTGGTCACCCGTTAAAGCATATATTGCTTAGCCTCCTTTATAACTGAAAGCCACTTAGCTTCTTACTAGGAGTAGATAAAGTGGCTTTTTAGTTATCTAGTTTTTCTGTAAACGCTAGTTACCAGTATTAATAGGTAAGCCATTACTGGTCCATTCATTGAAATCACCCGTTAAATGATCTAGCTGAGCAAAGCCATTTTTTACTAATACTTGCTGAGCCACTTCGGCTCGTCTGCCTGAACGACAATAAATAACTATTTGGCTGCTTTTAGCGTCGGACAACTCTGCTAAGCGTGCTGCAAGTTCTTTATGAGGAATGTTTACTGCATTGGCTATATGTCCGGCTAAAAACTCTTCTACCGTTCTAACATCAAGTAATATCACTTGCTGCTCACTTTGCATAATTTGCTGTAATTGCGCTTGGCTAATATCTTTTGCTGTTACTTGTGCAGGAACTATTAATGCCAGAGCCAGTAACATCACAGCAACCGTTTTGCTCACAAATGAATTTTTCATTTAATTTCCTTCTTTTCTTATTAACTATGATTCTATTTAATATGACTTAAGTTATGCTTAAAATCATAAGTAATACCAGTTTCATTAATTAAGTGATCTATTTTATACGTAGGGAAAAAGACAAAATACAAGGCATTTATTTTAATAACTAGTTGTTCTAATTATTAAATAAATAACGAAGTAGTTGGTGATTTTAACAAGTAGAAATGATCACATAGTTAGTGAGATTGGTATAAGCAACACTATACTGAAAATGTACTTAGCTAAAGATCGAACTCGATTTTTTCTTACTGAATATCATAATGATAGCACCCAACAAAGCACTAAGCCCAGCCATAACAAAAGTATTACTCGTCCCTAAGCCATCTAACCATAATATCCCGGTAACATAAGCGCCCACTGCGCCGCCAATGCCATAAACACCACCTAAATAAAAGCCTTGCCCCCGGCTTTGTTGTGTTTTGCTAAAGTGCGTCGAAATAAATTGCATGCTGGCACTGTGGTATATAGCAAAACTCGCCGCGTGACTTAATTGAATGATGCATAGCCATAATACTGAGTCAGCTACTTCGGGTATCAATATCCAGCGTACGCCCGTTATCGCTAAACTAAAGACCAGTAAACTGTTTAGAGTAAAACGTTTGAACAGTGATCCCATATAGATAAAAGCAACAACTTCAGCAACGACGCCAAGAGCTATAATTAAACCTATGGTTAAACCTGAATAGTGTAAGTCACGTAGGAATAAGGCGAAAAAACCATAATAAGGAGCAAAACTTACTTGCAGCAATAACCCAGCAATGAAAAAGCTGATAAAACGCCGATCTGTTAGTTTGGATAAAATGGCATCGTTCTCATTAAGCTTTTTCTTGGTAGAGCTTGCTTCCTTACCCGACGTTAGCATCAAGGTAGAGCAGAATAAGCCCACTAATATAACTACGCCAATATGGGTAAAGGTTTGATAACCAAACGCGCTCATCACTTCACCAGCAATTATTGCTAAAGCAATAAAACCAAGGCTGCCCCATAATCGCACCCGAGCATATATTTTATTACTGTGGCGTATTGAGTTGAGCGTGTGTACTTCTAATTGCGGTAATATCGCCGTCCAAAATAAAGTGAATAGCGCTAAAGAGAAAATAATTGGCCAGTAATGATTTACCCAAAAAAGCACACTGAAACTCAATATGGCTAAAAAGGCCCCAAGGCGAATGATGAGTAGTGGTTTGCCCGTTTTATCGGCGAGGATTGCCCACACACTCGGTGCAATAATTTTAGTTGCGGTAATGATGGCAAGAATTTCACCTACTTGGCGTGAGTTAAAGCCTTTACCGTCGAGAAATATTGCTAAAAAAGGTGAAATTAAACCAAGTAGCGCGAAATAAAAAAAGTAACTTGATGATAATCGTACAAACACCATATTAAGATGTGCCAAAAGTGAGAGCCTTATGATGAGTGATAATTAGGTTTTCAATATTTTATCAATTAGCTATCGATAAATGCTAGTTAATTATAATAATGTGTAGGTGTTTTGATAGGTACTTGTATTCAAAGCTAGTTGTATTAATAGGTAGTTGAAATAATGAGAACTAATAGATTCTTATATTACTAATAGATAGTTATCTCAATGAGTAATATAGGTACCTAGTTTATCAGTGCCTTACTTTTTTCAACACTAATACAAATAAGGCAGAGTCAATGCTATTACATTGACTCTGCCTTAAAGTTGCTACTGTGGTAAAGCTAACGCTTTTCAGTTAACTTTACGACTACACAGAATGCGCTTTATGCTTCAATGTTAGGTGTACTACATTGCACATCAGCATTTTGTCCGCGATGACGTAAAAAATGATCCATCAAGGTTAGTGCTAACATTGCTTCAGCAATGGGCACTGCACGAATTCCGACACAAGGATCATGGCGACCTTTAGTAATGATATCAGTCGCTTCGCCAGTTAAATCAACAGTCTTACCACTAACGCCAATACTTGACGTTGGTTTAAGTGCTAAATGCGCGATGATCTGCTGTCCTGAAGAAATCCCCCCAAGAATACCACCAGCATGATTGCTTGAAAAACCGTCTGGAGTAAGCTCATCTCTGTGCTCTGAGCCTTTTTGATTTACTACGGCGAAGCCATCACCTACTTCAACACCTTTTACCGCATTAATGCTCATTAAACCATGAGCAATATCAGCATCTAAGCGGTCAAAAATTGGCTCACCAAGACCAACTGGTACATTAGTAGCAACAACCGTCACTTTAGCGCCAATAGAGTCTTTCGCTTTGATGATTGCCCTAAGGTTCTCATCAAGCTGTTCCAGTTTAGTGTTATCAGGGAAGAAAAACGGATTTTCTTCCACGCTTTGCCAATCAACCGCATTAACATCAAACGGTGTGCCATTTGGGCCACCAGCAACAATATCACCAATTTGGGTAACACAAGCTTGAATGGTCATACCAAATTTTTCGGCTAAATATTTTTTTGCCACTGCGCCAGCAGCAACACGCATAGCGGTTTCTCGGGCAGAAGAGCGACCGCCACCACGATAATCACGTAAACCGTATTTTTGCCAATAGGTATAATCTGCGTGACCTGGACGGAAGCTTTGCGCGATATTGCCATAATCTTTTGAGCGTTGGTCGGTATTTTCAATCATTAAACCAATGGGCGTGCCAGTAGTTTTACCTTCAAATACGCCAGATAGAATTTTCACGACATCGGCTTCTCTACGCGCCGTGGTGTAACGCGAGGTACCTGGACGGCGTCTGTCTAAATCAATTTGTAAATCAGCTTCAGATAACTCAAGCCCTGGTGGGCAACCATCGATAATTGCGCCTAGACCTAAACCATGACTTTCGCCAAATGATGTCACTGTGAATAATTTTCCGAAGGTATTACCTGACATTTAACATTACCGCCTATTAATTTGTTTTAGAGTTTTGACTATTTCTCTAGCGTTTGTTCCAACTATTATATTATTTAATAAATAGTTTTTCAGTTTGGCATAGGGCTGCTTCATCGCTGCATTTACTACTGCCATATTGCTAATTGATGACAGCGGCAATAAATAATTCCGCATGTTTTTCTAACTGCGCTTTATTCAAAGTAAAGACACCGTGACCACCACGTTCAAAGCTTAACCAAGTAAAATCTACTTCTGGATAAAGTGCTTCAACATGATATTGTGAGTTACCAACTTCGCAAATAAGTATGCCATCATCATTGAGATGCAGGGCACTCTCGGCCAATATTACTCGCACAATATCTAAACCATCTTCACCACAGCCTAAGCCCATTTCTGGTTCATGGGTAAACTCCGCCGGCAGGCTATCAATATCTTCCTGGTCAACATAGGGCGGGTTCGTGACAATTAAATCATATTTTTGGCCAACAACCCCAGAGAAAACATCAGATTGAATTGGAATAACTTGTTCACTTAAACCATGATTTTCAATATTAAGTTGCGCTACATCTAAAGCATCAATGGATAAATCAACGGCATCGACTTCTGCTTCAGGAAAGTAACTAGCGCAGGCAATAGCAATACAACCACTACCAGTACACAAATCGAGTATTCTTTGTGGTGAATTTTGCTCACTAAAATAGGGAGCAAAGTGATTTTCAATCAATTCACCAATAGGCGAACGTGGCACTAAAACACGTTCATCCACGTAAAAAGGTAATCGTGCAAAATAAGCTAGATTAGTGATGTAAGCTACCGGTTGTTGTGTGTCAACACGTTGCTGAAAGAGTGTCAGAATGTTTTGCTTCTCTTGCTTGAGTAAGCGGCAGTTCATCACCTCGTCACTCATATCCTCAGACAAAGATAGGGAAAACATCACTAAGGTAAAGGCTTCACTTAAAGCATTGTCACTGCCGTGGCCATAAAAAAGCTCGGCTTGATTAAACAAGCTGGCTCCATAACGACAATAGTCCGCAATGGTATGTAGCTGCTCAGTGATGTCTTCGAAATCGGTATTACTCACATTATTTTCCTTATCTGCTATCCCTCCCGAAGTATCTTCATGGAGAATATATATTTGTGTCATACAGGGTTTTTTAACTCTTGTTAAAACTTGCTTTATTACCTGCGTTTGAGCGGTTATTTACTTTTGTATTGCTGGCTTATTACTTTACTATTAGTGTCTTGATAACGCTATATCAAGATTAATTGATATGTATTACACTGCGCGGATGAAAAACAAAGCCTTAACAACCAAACTCTCGACCATAAAAGCTCAGCTGCGTGCGAATAACGAAGCCAGTGTACAAAGAATCAATCATAAAAAAGCTGCTGAGCGAATTAAAGAGCCACAATGTGATGATGAGCAACTTTTTGCTGATGTTGTCAGTCAAGTTAAGCCGTTAATCAACGACAAAGTTAGGTTAATACAAAGTGGCCACAAGTCTAACACTTCCCAAAAAAATGACCAAGGGGATAACAAGGCAAATCAAGCCATTGCGCAATTTCATTTTTCCGATGAATTCGAGCCTAACCTGAACAAACAAGGCCCAATGAAATATGTGCGTGAGGGTGTTGATAGTTTTGAAGTGAAAAATCTGCGCCGTGGCCATTATAGGCCCGACTTAATTCTTGATTTACACGGCTTAGATCAGCACCAAGCTAAAAAAGAACTCGCCGCCCTGCTCTATGCTTGCCAAAAGGAACACGCCCAATGTATATGTATAGTTCATGGTATAGGCTCACATATTTTAAAAAATAAAGTACCACATTGGTTGGTACAACACCCTGATGTTATGGCTTTTCACCAAGCGCCTTTAGAATGGGGCGGCAATGGCGCTATATTGGCGTTAATCGAATTAAAAGATAAGTTTAATCGAGACTAATACCCACTTAAAATTGCTAGCTTTAGAAATGACCTAGCAAATATTCCCGTTATTAACTTAGCTGCAACGCTAAGTTAATAACGCAAGCCATCAAAGCTAATCCTGTAAAAGACTGCCTCACGCAGTTTTACCGCACCACATGGCTCTCATACCTAACAGCTGACAGTTAACAGTTAACAAAGATCGAGTGGCGACACCATAGAGAGCAACTGTCCTTGCATGATATCAATATCATAATCTATATGGGCAATACCTGCGGTGGCAAAAATAGGCGCATGCTCAAATTGGGTTAATTGCGCCACTAAATAGCTCACTAAAGGCATATGAGCAATAATTAATAGGCTCTCTTGCTTTAGCTCTGATTGCTGCTCAGTTAACGCTTGCTGATCACTGCACCAACCATCAATAAAGTCATGCACTTGCTTAGCGTCACCTGACGGGGTAATAAAATCCAGCGTAGTAATAGCCGTTTCCATCATTGAGCAAGCTATGCCACAAGTTTGTTGAGCTCTAACATAAGGGCTAACAAAGACTTGCTTTGGCTTAACTTTCATTTTTTGCAACCAGTTCGCCATCATTTTTGCTTCTAGCTCACCTTCTGTGGTCAACGCTCTTTGACTGTCATCACGACTGCCCTGCTCAACAAAATTTTGAGCTTCACCATGACGCATTATAAAAAGTTGCATTAATTTTCTCGCCTTACTTCGTAGATTACTTGGCAAATAATGTTCGTGACTAAATTAAATTTTTAGCTTTTTTTACAAGTTTTATCAGCTAAAGTATTGAGTCTGAGTTATTTTTGCGGCTATAGTAATAGAAATGAACTCGTTTTAGTAACAACAGTTAAGAATAAATAGGTTTTTTTTATTCCTTGAATACCAATCTGTATAAGAAAGTGTTCTCTTAGCGAGAGTTTAAAGGCTTATTAGGCAAGGCTTTGACTGTAGATAATGGTTATTCCCTTATCAAAATCAATAACATAGCGTATAAACCTTTAAAACTCGCCCTTGGGAATGCATGGACACCATGATAACTTAGCAAAATGAGTGAAATATAGAATGACTATATCTTCACACATTTTGTTTGTTCTAATGTCGTTCATGTCATTCTAAGTGTTCACTTATTTATGCACAGTGGTATAAATAATTAAGGGATTGCATTATCTCCCTGTTAAATTCATAAACTATCCATATTCCCGTCATACGCTTTGCTGTTTAAAGTGTTCTTAGGAGCCTTAGTGTTGAAGCAAAGTCCCAATGATTTAAAACAATATCAAGCAATTACTCTAAACAATGGTTTACGGGTCTTGCTTATCCATAATGATGAAACCGCTAAATCGGCTGCTGCCTTAGCGGTAAATGTCGGTCATTTTAATGATCCAAAAGATAGACAAGGTTTAGCGCATTTTTTAGAGCATATGCTTTTTTTAGGCACAAAGAATTTTCCCGATGGCAGTGAGTATCAAAAATTTATTAGTCAGCATGGTGGCAACCATAATGCTTGGACGGGCACTGAACATACCTGTTTTTTCTTCGATATCACCGCGACACACTTCACCGCAGCACTAGAGCGTTTTAGCGAATTTTTCATCGCACCTTTATTAGCCGATGACTTTGTGGTTAAAGAGCGTGAAAATATTGATGCCGAATTTACCTTAAAGTTAAAAGATGACATCAGACGTTTATACGATGTGCATAAAGATACAGTTAACCCTAGACACCCTTTTTCGCAGTTTTCGGTGGGTAACCTTGATACCTTAGCCGATCGAGACGGACAAAATATTAGCCACGAAGTACAAGCATTTTTCCAGCAATATTATCGTGCTCAGTACATGACATTAGCACTTGAAGGGCCGCAAGACTTGAACGAGCTTAAAGACCTTGCTGAGCAACTTTTCGGTGAGATAAAAGCTGCTGATGCACCACTGGCTAAAATTGAACAGCCATTATATTTACCTAAGCAGCAAAAGATTAAAATAGATGTTTGTCCTGTTAAAAACGATCATCAACTTATTATCAGTTTTGCCATGGAAAGTATTGACCAATATTATCAAGACAAACCCGAGTCGATACTTGCTTATCTAATAGGTCATGAAGGTGAAGGCAGTGCTTTGTCGTTGCTTAAAAAACATCAGTGGGCGCTAGCATTAACTGCCGGCTCAGGTATCAATGGCTCGAACTTTAAAGACTTTAATATCAGCATTGCCTTAACAGAATTAGGTGAAACCCACCTTAATAAAGTGATCGACATAGTATTGGCTTATATTGCCTTGCTAAAAAATAATGAAATTGCTGAGTATTATTATCAAGAAAAACAAAAAATAACTAACTTAGCCTTTATCTACCATGAAAAAATGCGCCCACTAGACAGTGTTAGTCAACTCGTCATCAACATGCAGCATTACCCTGAAGACGATTATATTTTTGGTGATTATGTCATGTCTGGTATGTCACAAGAAAACATCAAAAAATTACTGTGCTATTTAAATGTCGATAATATGCGACTGATGCATGTTAGCCAGAAAAATAATTTTTCACAGCATAGCTTTTGGTACCAAGTGCCTTACCATGTCAGCCCTATATCTAAACAACAATTAGCTACTTGGCGAGATATAGAAGCGAGCAACGCCCCACATATTCAAGGTTTATACTTACCTAGTGCCAATCCTTACATTGTTAAGGCGCCAGCTATTTATCCCAGTGAGCAACACCTTGATACAGCGGCAGAAAAAGCAAATATTCCTGAAAAAATTGTCAACAAAAATGGTTTCGTCGCTTGGTATAAACAAGACAGAACCTTCAAAGTACCCAAAGGCTATTTATATATAGGTATCGACTCTCCTTTCGTAGTTGCTAGTATCGCCAATATTGCTATGACGCGTTTATTTGTCGATTTATATACAGATACCGTCATTGAAGAGAATTATGACGCAGAGTTAGCTGGTATTCATTATCATCTATACGCCCATCAAGGTGGCGTAACGCTGCAATTATCAGGCTATAGTGAAAATCAGCACTTGCTGTTAAACAAATTATTACAACGATTAAAAAGCCACCAAGTGACTGAGGCACATTTTAATTTATTGAAACAACAGCTGGTTAAACATTGGCAAAACAGTGATAAGAGTAAATCAATTTCACAGCTATTTGCTACCTTAAGTTCAGTAATGCAACCGAATAACCCTGCTAGTAAAGCACTGGGCCAGGCACTTAGTCAGGTGAGTTTCAGTCAATATCGAGACTTCAGTGTGCAACTGTTTGAGCAAGTAACGATAGAGGTGCTTATTCATGGCAATTGGCTAAATGCCCATGCACAACAATTATGCACGACCATTGAACAGGCTTTTCAAGGCAATGTTAATAAAAAGCATGCAATTGAATGCCCTGTAACTGATATCAAGGCAAAGCAAACACTACTGTTACCCATAGCCCTACCTGAACACGACCATGCAAGTGTCGTTTATACAGCCTTTGAGCATAAAGACGATAGTACTGTCGCATTGGCGATGATCACCAGCCATATTTTATCTCCGTTGTTTTTTCAACAAATGCGCACCGAAAAACAATATGGCTATTTAGTTGGGGTCGGTTATGTGCCTATCAATCGTTACCCAGGTATCGCTTTTTATATCCAATCACCCCATTGTGATGCGTTTACCTTAGCAAAAGCCATGGATGAATTTATCAGTGACAGCATTAACGTGCTCGATGATATTAGCAACGAGCAATGGCAGCATATACTGCATGGTTTATCGAGTCAATTACAAGAAAAAGATCACAATTTACGCATTAAAAGCCAACGTTTTTGGGCAGCAATTTGTAATAAAGATGAAGAGTTTCAACAAAAAGAAAATTTACTGCAGGCAGTGTTGGACTTAACGCTAGCGCAAGTTAAAAGCTTTGTTAAAACTAACTTAGTCAGTGCATGTCAGCCCGATAGGTTTGTTCTTTATTCCCAAAGCGACTCACTGCAACAAAAAAATAAACCTAAAGGTAAGATAATAACGGATATCGAAGCTTTTATTAAAGCCTGTCCGATCAAGTTTTAAAGGGCTCATAGCTCCTAAGAACAAGGTAGTAACAGCCAAATAAAAAAGGCTGTTGAGCGCGGTCGAACTATTAGGTTCAACAATACTCAACAGCCTTTACTTTTTTCTTCAGTTATAAACCTAAAGTAAGCGAAGCTTATTTAGCTTAACCTTAGCCGTAGTAGCTTTGATCATTTTCAGCCATAGTGACTAACGCCTGACATGGGCTATAACGTTCACCATGTTGCTCTGCCCACTGACTTAATTGCGCAACAACTGACTTAGCACCAATTTTATCAATATAGCGTAGCGGTCCACCTAAGAACGGTGGAAAGCCTATGCCGAAAATAGCGCCAATATCACCATCTCTGGCATTGCGTACTATGCCTTCATCAACACAGCGTGCTGCTTCATTTAGCATCATATAAGTACAACGTTTGCTAATTTCCGCCGCTGATAAACTGCCTGCTGGCTTAATGTTTAATAAGCCATAGATAGTTTCATCTACCTGCTTTTGTCCCGGCTTAATACCTTTAACGGTATTTTGTAAGGTTTGGGCGAAGGTTTGCTTTTGATATAAATAAAAGCCTTTCTTCACTTTTTTACCTAAACGACCATCGGCAAGTAATTTATCAAAGGCCGCAGGTGCAGCAAAACGATCACCTAAGTCGGCCTGTAAAATTGGCCCGATTTTAGCGCCAACATCAATACCCACTTCATCAAGCAACTGCATAGGTCCAACAGGGAAACCAAATTTTACTAAGGCTTTATCAATTTTATCAACCGGCTCACCATCAAGCAGTAAAATAGCGGCTTCGTTCATATAAGGCGCTAGAATACGGTTAACATAAAAACCGGCTTTATCTTTAACTACAATAGGCGTTTTACCTTGCTTTTTGGCAAATGCTACCGTGTTTGAGATAGTTTGATCTGAGGTTTTATCATGAGGAATTATTTCCACTAACGGCATTTTATCAACCGGTGAAAAGTAATGCAGACCGATAACATTTTCAGGACGCTTGGCCTTAGCGGCAATATTGCCTATCGGTAAGCTAGAAGTATTACTGGCAAAAATAGTTTTCTCATGACTGTGTTTTTCAACTTCAGCTACCATGTTTTGCTTTAAGGTTAAATCTTCAAAAACCGCTTCAACCACTATATCAAGGGCTTTAAAGCCAGTATAATCAACACTACCCGTGATCATGGCTAACTGTTTTTGCATTTCACTGTTAAGTAAAAAACGACGTTTAACTTTTTTATTTAATAATTGATAGCTGTATTTTAATGCTTGGCTAATACCCTTGTGGTTAATATCTTTAACGCGCACAGGTACATTCGCTTTAGTCGCGGTGACAAAAGCAATACCACCACCCATTAAACCACCACCGAGCACACCCACTTTGTTCATTTTCTCTGCCATAACATCAGCAACGCCCTGCTCTTTTTTCATTGCTGTGGTAGCAAAAAACAACTGGCGTAGTTGCGCAGATTCATCGCTCATTACCAAATCGGCAAAATGCTCTGCTTCTAATTTATAACCACTTTCAGCGGAATTTTCGATACCGGTACGAATACAGTCAATAATTTTAATCGGTGCAGGATAATTGCCTTGGGTTTTGGCAAGTACCGTTTTTTGTGCTTGTTGATAAACAATATTACGGCCAACGCTATTATTCTCTAACAATTTCTCCATTAAGCCTTGTTTACGCTTAACACTCTTTTTACCGCGTTGATGTATTGATATAGCCAGTTGCTCAGCAACGTGCAGTAAAACACTACCTGGCACAACATCGTCAACTAAGCCCGATTTTAGCGCTTGTTTCGCACGTAATTGCTTACCGGTAAGCATCATATCTAAAGCTTTTTGTAAGCCAACTAACCTAGGTAAACGCTGCGTACCGCCGCTACCAGGTAACAAGCCTAATTGAACTTCAGGTAAACCCAAGGCTGTTTTGATATTATCGCTACAAACCCTAGCATGACACGCCATAGCAAGCTCTAAGCCGCCACCTAAACAGGTACCGTCAATAGCGGCAACAATAGGGATAGGAAATTGCTCTAGCAAAGCAAAGATACGTTGTCCTTGACGAGACAAGGCGACAACTTCTTCACGGCTTTGACAAGCGTCAAGCATATTAATATCAGCGCCGGCAACAAAAGAACCTTTTTTACCGCTACATAGCACGATACCGGTAATGGTTTTATCGGCTTTAATTTCAGCTAATACCGCATCAATTTGCTCTGCAAATTCTGTTTTCAGGGTATTTACACTTTCACCGATAACATCAATCACCAAATGGGCGATACCATTATCGTGACGTACTAAAGTAAAGGCACTTACCGTTGATTCTGCATCAGCAGCATTACTAGTCGCTTCAGTGACTGCACTACTGTCAACATGATCTGCGATAATCACGGCTTCTTTATTTACTTCAGTATTTACTTCGGTAATTTGTTCACTATTCTTTGCATCTGAACTTGAATCAGAGCTTGAATCTGAGTTTAAATTTGTCTTTTCAGTCATTAATCTGTCTCCACAATCATTGCTGCGCCTAAACCACCTGCAGCACAAGCTGTTGTCAAACCAACTCCACCACCACGGCGATTTAATTCATTAAGTGTTTGGGTAATAAGTCTAGCGCCTGTTGCTGCAAATGGATGACCATAAGCAAGCGAGCCGCCCATAACATTAAACTTATCCATATCAATATCACCAATGGCTTTATCACGGCCAAGGTGTTCTTTAGCAAATTTAGTACTGCCAAACATTTTCATATTAGCTAACGCTTGAGCGGCAAATGCTTCATGCATCTCAATTAAATCTAAGTCTGCTAAGTTCATACCTGCACGCGCCAAGGCGATTGGTGTAGCATAACTTGGTCCCATCAACATGTCTTGCCATACATCGATAGCTGAAAAACCAAAACTACGAATATAACCTAATGGTTTATAACCTAGTTCTTTAGCTCTTCCTTCACGCATTAATAAAATAGCGGCACCACCATCGGTTAACGGCGTACTTGTTGCTGCTGTCACTGTGCCATGTTTACGATCAAATACTGGCTTTAATTTAGCATAACTTTCTAGAACAGAGTTTTCTCGAATACAGTTATCTTTATCAATAAATTTTTTATAAGGCTCCACATGGGTAGCCATTACTTCACCGGTTAACTTACCTTCTTGCCAGCTTTTTGTCGCTAAGGTATGTGATCTATGTGCTAAAGCATCTTGATCTGCACGTGATATATTATAGGTTTTCGCCATTTGTTCAGCGGTTTGTCCCATTGAGATACCAGTAGAGTATTCTGCTACTGCAGGAGATACCGGTAACAAATCTTTCAAGCCAAGGCGGCTAAGCAATGAAAGTTTTTGTCCAAAACTTCTTGCTTTAGTCAAGTCCACTAATGTGCGAGCAAGCCTTTTAGAAACACCTATTGGCGCTACTGAAGAGGAATCGGCGCCACCAGCAATACCAACATCAACATGGCCAGCCATAATTGACTCAGCAACATTAACCGTTGATTGAAAACTTGTCGCACAGGCTCGAGATACACTATAAGCATCGGTTCTTACGTTCATACCGGTACCCAAAACAATTTCGCGGGCAATGTTTGGCGCTTCTGGCATTTGTACTACTTGACCAAATACCAGTTGGTCAATGATACCTGGATCAATGTCGTGTTTTTGCAATAATTCGTTAACAACGATTTTCCCCAAGTCAACTGCTGGTACACCATGAAAAGCCGTTGCCTGTTTAGCAAACGGAGTACGCAAGCCAGCAACAATTGCTATGCGCTCACCGGTCGAGGTTGTTAGTTTTCTTATTGTCATTTATTACTCCACATACACACTGTTGTAATGTTATTTTTAAATAAAACCCAAGAGGTCTGACCTCCTGAAACTCCCTTGATTTTAACTAACTAGCGAAAAAATTCAATCATTACCTGAAATCAACCAAGACAAATAAGCCTTTTTACACCTTGTTGATATTTATAGCCATTAAAATTTTGTTACGTATCACTTGTTTTCTTTCATAAAAACCTTATATAAAATACTAGCTTAATATATATTAATTTTTCCCTTAGTATAATGGCCAGACAAAAGATGTATTCCTAAGTGAATACTAAGCCAAATGATTACTAAGTTTCACTTTACTAAAGCAATATAAAAGAATTTATCCGTATGGCAATTGAACATTTTTCTACGTTAAAACAACATTTATCTTCACAAATCATTGGTCAAGAAGCGTTAGTTGAAAATTTGCTGATTGCCCTTCTGGCTAATGGCCACTTAATTGTTGAAGGTCCGCCAGGTTTGGCCAAAACTCGCGCCGTAAACGCCTTAGCGCAAGGATTAGAAGCTGACTTTCATCGTATTCAGTTTACGCCTGATTTATTACCAGCAGATTTAACTGGTACCGATATTTATCGTCCAGAAGATGGTACTTTTGTCTTTCAGCCCGGTCCTTTGTTTCAAAACTTAGTACTTGCCGATGAAATTAACCGTGCGCCAGCCAAAGTACAATCGGCTTTATTAGAAGCAATGGCAGAAGGTCAAATCACCGTTGGTCGTAAAACCTATGACTTACCTGATTTATTTTTAGTGATGGCAACACAAAACCCCATTGAGCAAGAAGGTACTTACCCGTTACCGGAAGCGCAATTAGATCGTTTCTTAATGCACATTGAAATTGGTTACCCCGACGCACAAGCCGAGCTAGAAATTCTTAAACTCAATCGTGGTGAAGCGTTAAAATCAAATGCTAATCACGGTAATGATTCATCAAGTGTTGAAGATACAGCGGAACAAGAAAAGAGCTTACGGGTATTAAGTCAAAGCGAAATATTTTCAGCGCGCGAACAAGTGCTAAATATACATATGGCGCCGGCTCTAGAGAACTATATAGTTGATTTAATTATCGCTACCCGTCAGCCTAAAAAATATGATGATAAGTTAAGTACTTGGTTAGCCTATGGCGCAAGTCCGCGTGCCACTATTGCCCTTGATCGTTGCTCACGCGCTCGTGCTTGGTTACATAATCGAGATTTTGTTAGCCCTGAAGATATTCAAGCTGTGCTGCACAATGTTCTAAGACATAGAATTATACTTAGCTATCAAGCGGAAGCTGAGGGAATTACCACCAATCAAGTACTTGACCATATTTTAACTTTAGTTGCAGTTGCTTAACTCCACTTTAAGCTCAGGTTGCTATTACTTCGTAACCTAAATAATCGCAGTTAATGTTAATTGTTGAACTTTAGCTGTTAAACCTTAACGCTTAATCCTAAAAGTTAAATATTAACTGTTAAGTCTTAACTTTTAAAAAACAGTATTAAATAGAGTTACCTTATGTGGTTCAATCGGCAAAAAAAATCTTCTGCAAATAATCCCAGTCAGGATTCTTATCAATCTTTACTGGCGAGTTTGTTTACTAACGGTATAGATTTATCTATGCAGGAGCTATTACAGTATCAAAGTAAAAGTCGCTTGATTGACTTGGTGGGTAAAAAAAATATTCACGGTAAACAAGCGGGTAATTACTTGTCGCGCAGTAAAGGCCGCGGCATGGAGTTTGACGAAGTACGTCATTACCAAATCGGTGATGACGTTCGTGCCATTGACTGGCGCGTGACGGCACGAACAGGCAAAACCCACACTAAACTTTTTCGTGAAGAAATTGAAAGACCAGTACTGGTGGCCACAGATTTAAGCCAAAATATGCATTTTGGTAGCAAACTGCTGTTTAAATCGGTACAAGCTGCCCATTTAGCGGCACTCGTTGCTTGGCATGCAAAAAGTCGTGGTGATCGTATAGGTGGCTTAGTGTTTCGTGATGAACAGCATATTGAATTAAAGCCACGTAGTCGTAAAGCCGGTGTGCTGCATTATTTACATGCTTTAACCACTTTAAATAATCAAAATAAAGCAACGGCTGATGAAACTACGGCGAGTAAAGCAAGCGCTGCACATGACCTGAGCCAAGGCCAAAGTGAAGTCCAGAATCAAGCCGAGAATAAACTAGAAGGTACAAACGTTAATGAAAGCCAGAAAAATCATGACTTTGATCAACACTGTGCTCGATTACGCCACCTTGCTAAACCCGGCTCCCTGGTTTATTTGATCACCGATGGTTATGCGCTTCGAGATGAAAAAAATTGCCCTCATGCTTTACGACACCTGAGTCAAATTAGTCAGCATTGTGAATTAGTGGTGTGTTTAATTAGTGATCCCCTAGAGCAAGCGCTACCAGAGAGTACTATGAAACTAGCGGTAACGCTGACCGATGGCATTAATCGCCAACAATTAACCTTAGGTGATAGCAACACAGCAGAGCAATACCAGCAGCAGGCCCTTAAACAGGTTGAAGAAATGCAGTTGCTATTACAATCAACAGGAGCCCGGGTAGTTCACTTCAGCGCTGGCTCCTCCCTTGAGCAGCAACTAAAACACAGCGAGGTTGCTTTATAATGGCTATTGCCAACGATTCGACGCCAATGGGGCAACCTTCACCTAATCCGTCTTTACCGGGTCAAGCTTCACAATTACAATTGCACGATATTCATGTGCCAGAGCAAGTCACTAATTTGCCAATCGCACCGGGTTGGTGGTTATTGCTCGCGCTTATTCTTATCACTGCCTTTTGGTCTTTTAAAATATTTAAACAAAAGAAACGTTTAAATGCCAATAAAAATCAAGCACTCGCCGTTCTTGCCAGCAATCAAACACTGAGCGCAAAAGAATGTATTAGCTTATTAAAATGCACAGCTATGCAGTATTTCAGTCGCCAACAATTAGCGAAATTGTATGGTGATAATTTTCAAGGTTTTTTAATGCAGCAATTACCGCAAAAATACCAAGTAAACTTTATCGAGTTAAGCACGCCAGCTTTTCAAGGACAATATCAAGCGCAGCAAGAATCCAACGCAGATATTGACCTAGCTTGTCGACAAGCCACTAAATTATGGCTCACTTATGCACTGCCTATTGATAAAAATCAAGCGGCTAATAAAACTGAGCTGGTAAATAAAACCAAGGAATTAAGCGCATGATAAGTTTTGCTTGGCCCTGGTTATTTGCCCTACTGCCTCTGCCACTCGTTATCTATTTTTTACCCGCTAAAAAAAGTGCTAATCAACAAAGCGCACTGATCATGCCGACGCTCATTAATGTCTCAAGCAAAGCGGTGAGCGATCAGCAAAAAGGTAAAGCGCCATTAATCGTTTTATCAATCTGCTGGATATTACTGATTATGGCGATTAGTCGCCCACAATGGCTTGGTGAAGCAATTGATATACCGAGCGAAGGCCGTGAAATGATGATTGCTGTTGATCTTTCCGGCAGTATGGAAATAGAGGACATGAGTCTTAATGGCCGTAATGTCAATCGTTTACAAATGCTTAAAGTCGTTCTGGGCGATTTTATCGAGCGCCGCGTTAGTGATCGCCTTGGTTTGATCTTATTTGCCGATGATGCCTATATGCAGACGCCGATGACCTTTGATAGAAAAACTGTCAAGCAAATGCTCGATGAAAGTGAACTTAACCTCGTAGGCAGAAAAACAGCCATTGGCGATGCCATCGCGCTTGCCGTTAAACGCTTTGATACCAAACAAGAGTCTAACAAAGTTTTATTATTATTAACCGATGGTCAAAATACCGCAGGAAAAATAACTCCAGAGCAAGCATTAGAATTAGCCATTGCTAAAGGGATCACTATTTACACTGTCGGTATTGGCGCCGATAGCATGTTGCAGCAATCACTTTGGGGTACCCAACGTATTAATCCTTCAAGTGATTTAGACGAGCAAAGCTTAGCCAATATCGCTAATGAAACCGGCGGGCAATATTTTCGTGCCCGTGATAGTCAAGGCATGAGTGAAATATATAGTTTGTTAGATAAGCTAGAGCCTGTTGAACAAGATCAACAACAAATGCGGCCCTTAAGCGCTTTATACTATTGGCCGCTCGCCTTAGCTGCACTCGTGTGTTTTGTTTATTTACTCAGCTTACATTTTAGTTTTTTAATACCCCATTCTTTATTTTCTAGCTTTTTATTTACAGGTAAGCGCGCAAGTAAAAGCACAGGTAAAAATGATACTAAAGCAAAGTCCTACGCTGGGGGAGGTAAATAATATGTCTGCACAAGCAACTAACTTATTAACAGATGTAAGCCAATTAACTAGCGACTTTACCTTAAATAGCCTTAGCTTCGAAGCGATGGTCAATAACTTTCACTTTATTCGACCTTGGTGGTTATTCGCTTTTTTAGCGTTATTTTTAGTGTTATTTCTGCTGAAAAAAATTCGTTATTACCAATCCCCTTGGCAACACTTTTTACCTGCACATTTAGCTAATGCTTTATTGGAAAATTCACACAGCCAAGCAACTGCCGTGACCCCATCACAAAAACGTTATTGGTTAAAACCTGTAATTATCGGCAGCTGTATTATTTTCGCTTTAGCTGGGCCTGCTTGGCAAAAATTGCCGCAGCCGGTTTATCAACTAGAACGTGGCGCTGTGCTTATCATGGATATGTCTTACTCCATGTACGCCACAGATGTGAAACCCAATAGATTAACCCGCGCTCGCTATAAAGCTTTCGATTTACTAAAAGAAATCAACGAAGGGGATATTGGTTTAATCGCTTATGCCGGTGATGCATTTATTATTAGTCCATTAACCCAAGATATTAAAAACATCGAGTTATTGTTACCGTCACTGTCACCTGACATTATGCCGGTACATGGCGCCAATGCTTTAGCAGCATTAACCTTAGCCGACCAAACCCTGAAAAATGCTGGTCATATTAGTGGTGATATTTATTGGTTCACCGATGATATTGATAATGAAGAAATGTCAGATATATATGATTGGGCCAATGACAACAACCATAAAGTGAATATTTTAGGTGTTGGTAGTAAAAATGGCGCGCCAATAAAACTGAGCAGCGGTAAGTTACTCAAAGATCATAAAGGCGCTATCGTAATTCCCAAATTACCCAAAGCCCGATTGGCGGCGATTTCTCAGCGTAGCCAAGGGGTTTATCATACGATGACCAATGATGACGCGGATATCAAAGCACTTACGGCTCATTTAAGCACTAGCCTTGATGATAATATTAACTCACAAAATTCAAGCGAACAGCAAAATTCTGACAACAGTAAACAAGCATTGCTAGGTGACCAATACCAAGAGCAAGGTCCTTGGTTACTTATCATCATACTGCCACTGTTATTAAGCTACTTTCGCCGCGGCAGCAGTATTCTAGCCATTACCTGGCTTATGCCACTGACCTTAGTGTTTAGCTTAACAAGCTTCAGCCCGACCAGTTTTGCTGCTGAGGCCAAACTAAACCAAGAGCCGACAAGTTCAAGTGCTGAGACATCGACTAACACCAAAACAGAGACTAGCAGCAGTGGCGCAGGTCAGTTTTGGCGAGACTTATGGCAAACCTCCGATCAACAAGGGCAACAACATTACCAACAAAAAGACTATCAACAAGCCGCTGGACAATTTGTAGATAGTCAATGGCAAGGCAGTGCGCATTATAAAGCCGGTGACTATGAACAAGCACTACAAGCCTTTAAACAAAGTGATAACGCGCAAGCCTTTTATAACCAAGGGAATTCACTAGCCCAGTTGCAAAAAATTGATGAGGCCATTGACGCTTATAAAAAAGCACTAGCAAAAGACCCTAACTTAAATGACGCCAAAGATAACTTAGCTAAACTCGAAGCGCTGAAAAAGCAACAAGAACAGCAAGAACAACAGTCTCAAGATGGTCAGGACTCTGAACAGCAATCTGAGGGGGATCAACAAGAGCAGAAAGATAATCAAGAAAACCAGCAAAGTCAGGATGGTCAAAAACAATCTCAAGATCAGTCCCAAAGTGATGACCAACCAGATGACCAACAACAAAACAATCAACAAGGCAAAGAAGGCGAACAGCAAGATAAACAGTCTCAAGATGCCAAGCAGCAAGAGCAAAAAGAACAAGAAGCCCGAGAAGAGCAGGCTAAACAAGCTAAGGCCGAAGCCGATGAGCAGGACAAACCCGGCGATGAAAAATCGCTAGCGCAGCAAGCCAGCGATAACAAAGCACAAGAAACTGAACAAAAACATCAACAATTATTAAATAAGGTCACTGACGACCCTTATTTATTATTACGAAATAAAATGCGCCTAGAATATCAAAAGCGCCGACATGAGGGTTCGCCTCAAGGAGTAACTAAAAAGTGGTAATCAATTTTTCAAGGTATTTAACAGCTAAGCAGCCCTCTGCTATTTTACCGGGCCTAATGCTCGCGCTATTGCTTATGGCAACATTATTGTTAAGTAATAATGCTTACGCATTATCAAAAGTTACCGCCACCATTGATAAAAATCCCGCTATGATCAATGAATCGATATTATTAACGGTTATTGCTGATGACGATGTCGGTCGTAATGCTTTAGATACCAGTCCTTTACTTAACGACTTTATTGTCGGTCAAACATCGGTTAGCTCACAAACCAGTATGATCAATTTTAAAACCAGCCGTATAACCAAGTGGCAAATAATTTTAATTGCTCGTCGTGCAGGTCAATTTATTATCCCTGCCCTTAGTATTGAAAACCAGCAAAGTGAGCCCGTTGAGTTGACAGTTATCGCCGCTAATGATGCCCGTAACGACAAACAAACGGATATTTTTGTCACCAGTAAATTATCTAGCGATGAGGTTTATGTACAGCAGTTATTAACCTTATCAATAAAGCTACATTTTGCGGTTGATCTTAAAAGTGGCAACTTAACTGAGCCAAGTTTAACCGGTGCCACTATTGAGAAAATAGGCCAAGACAAACAGTCTGATAGCATTATCAACGGTAAGCGTTACCGGGTAATAGAGCAAAATTATGCCATTACTCCTGAGCAAAGTGGTGAATTTACTTTAACAGCACCGTTATTTTCCGGTGAAATATTACAAGCCTCTAAGCGCCGTTCGAGTTTCTTAAGCTTCGCTCAAACCAAACCGGTCAGTATTTTAGGTGATGAACTTAACTTAACTGTGTTACCTATACCTGCCAACTACCCAGCTAACACACCCTGGTTACCTACTGACATACTGACTCTGCATCAAGAATGGCAAACAGGTAATGACTCATTTACCGTTGGCGAGCCGATTACCCGCACCATTACCCTA
Source organism: Colwellia sp. (assembly GCF_013215345.1). Classification (GTDB taxonomy): domain Bacteria; phylum Pseudomonadota; class Gammaproteobacteria; order Enterobacterales; family Alteromonadaceae; genus Colwellia. Next base: position 38,552 of record NZ_JABSOV010000019.1, read on the forward strand.
ACAGCCGCAGGGCTTTCCAAAGCACAACTGCCAAAGCTTGAAATGCAAAGTAGTCGTGGTATGAAGGTTTATCCTGATCAAGCTGAGCTTCATGCCAACCTCAGCAATGACCGCTTAGTCAGTCAAAAAATACAAAATTTTGCCTTAGTGCCAAGTTCGGCGGGAGACTTTCTCTTACCGGCTATGAGCATTACTTGGTTTAATACTATTACCAATAAAATAGAGCAAGCTAGCCTGCCAACACAAACTATTTCGGTACAAGCCGCTGAAGGCAGTCTGGTTGCCAATCAGTACAATGAGTTGAGTAGTAACCGCGATACTGAAAACATGGCCGATAGTTCGGCCATGAGCCCTAATGCGCTAGCTGGACAGACTCCTGCTGCCAATGTGGCCGCTAGTCAAGATAAGCGCTTACAATGGCTATTTCTTAGCTTATGGCTATTAACGAGCTTGGCATGGCTTATTCATATTATCTATTTGAAGAAAAACAATCAAAAAAATAACCAAGCTGGAACGAGTAATGTCAGCCATTTAAATACTTCTGCTAGCCACTACCTTGCACTGCTTGCAGCCTGTAAGAAAAACAATGCTGAACAAGCGTTAGCTTTGATCTTACCTTGGCTAAGACAATTACTCGCCAGTGACAGACCTGGACTAAAAATCAATAATGTTGCCCAGGCGCAAACGTATGTGCAAGAGCAAAGCTTTGCCACCGCATTGAATGATTTACAGCAGCACCTTTATGGTAAGAGCGCAATAAATGGTGCCCCTTCTTGGCAGGGACTGGCTTTACTGACCGCCATTCAAACTGTACAAAAACAGCAGAGTGCTACAGGCAATAACAAGCAAGTATTTGCGCTTAATCCCTAAATTTACACCTATAAAAAAGCTATAATAAATACCTTTAACACTTACTTGTTAAAGTTCTGCATTAACTATAATTTATCCAGTGAGCTATTAAATTTTCCTTAGCTCACTTGATATTTATTAACTTCATTGTTAAATAATTACTCACCCTTGAAATAAACTTACCTCTGCTAGGGTCTATAACCATATGATGACAAAACAAGTTAGATATGAGGCGCTGGTAAAGGCGCTACACGGTGATTTATATCGCTATGCCTATTGGCTCTGCCACGAAAAACAAGTGGCTGAAGATTTGGTGCAAGAAACCTTTTTACGTGCTTGGCGAGCCCTTGACTCGTTAAAAGATGAAAAAGCCGCCAAGTCGTGGTTGATCACTATATTACGACGAGAAAATGCCCGACGTTTCGAGCGAAAGCGTTTTGACATGAGTGAGTATGAAGAGGCAAACATAACCGATACTAAATCAGTGACGACAGAGCAAGAGCTTGAAAACCACTGGTTAAGAGAAAAAATAGCACAACTGCCACCAGAATATTCTGAACCGTTAATTTTGCAAGTATTAGGTGGTTTTAGCGGTGAAGATATTGCCACCATGTTAGATCTAAATAAGAACACTGTGATGACACGTTTATTTAGAGCCAGAAACCAATTAAAAGAAGCTTTAGAAGCTGAGCCAGTCAAGCGAGGTATATACAATGGATGATTTGCAATTTAGACGCGCTATATATGCCGATCCCAATAATCAAGATGCTGACACTATCGCAGCGCAGCAAAACGATGCCAGTAAAAGACAATTTGCCCAAGATATTTGTCAATTAGATGAAAAAATCATGCGGGCATTACAAGTACCTGTGCCTGAGGGTTTGTCCGAGAAACTGATCTTACGTCAAACCCTAGCAAGCCATCAGGTACAAAAACGCAAAACCCGTGTGCATCTAGCGCTAGCGGCATCTGTTGCCATTGTTGGTGGCTTAATGCTTAATTTTATGCAGTTTTCTAGTGCTTATACTAATTTAGGCGACTATGCCCTCGCCCATGTTTATCACGAGCAAGGTAGCTTTGCTAACAATGCCACTAACCAAGTGAGCTTAACATCCTTAAACCAAAAAATGGCCACCTTTGATGGTAACTTCAGCCGAACATTGGGTAAGTTGATATTTGCTGATTACTGCCGATTTGATGGCATGAAAAGTTTGCATTTGGTTTACCAAGGTAAAACCAGTCCAGTTACTGTCTTTATTGTCCCTAAAAATGAACAATTAAGCTTTAGCGCTGACTTTAATGACAAAAAACTGTTTGGCAGCTCACTTGAGTTTAATCACAGTAATATTATTGTCGTTGCCGATAAAAATGAGTCGTTAGGACAGTGGCAACAAAATATTAGTGAAACAGTGTCTTGGTCTATTTAAGTTAATAACTGAAAGCAAGTATTCACCTAGGTAGCCGCAGCCTTTACTTAAAAAATCGCCCCAAAAGCATTGACTAAAAAAAAGCCCTGACAGAGTCTGTCAGGGCTTTTATGTTTATATTGCCTGGTCCTCAAATATGTTTAAACATTGAGGACTTATGATCAACGACACCAATAAAAGTCTATAAAGTGTTTTCAAATAACTTATAAATACGGCGGTATTCATCTAACCAAGAGCTAGGTTGAACAAAGCCATGTGGCTCAACTGGGTAAATAGCCGTTTCAAAATTTTCTTTCTCCAGCTCAATCAAGCGCTGTACTAAACGTACTGTATCTTCAAAAAAGACATTATCATCAACCATAGGCGCATTGATTAGCAATGGCTTATTAAGGCCTTCAGCAAAGTATATCGGTGAACTACGTTCATAGGCGATAGCATCATCTTCTGGCGTATTTAAAATATTCGAAGTATAACCATGATTATAATAAGCCCAATCAGATACTAAGCGAATTGCAGCCCCTGAAGCAAACAAATCAGGGTCGGTAAATAGCGACATTAGCGTTAAGAAACCACCGTAAGAGCCACCATAAGTGCCAACTCGATCGGCATCAACATTGGCATTTTCAATAAGCCAATTAACACCATCGCGCATATCTTCTACTTCAGGTTTTCCCATGTGACGGTATATCGCTGTACGCCAATCTCTGCCGTAACCTGCTGAAGCGCGGTAATCCATATCAATGACCACATAACCTTGTTGTACTAACATGGAGTGGAACATATATTCACGGAAATAACCTGACCAACCTAAGTGAGAGTTTTGTAAGTATCCTGCACCATGAGTGAACATAACAGCACGATTTTTAGTCGCAGTTTTATCAAAGTTTTGAGGTAAATATACTTTTGAGTAAATTGGCTCTTTTTGCTTACTTGAAGGAATAGCAACAACCGTAGGTGCAGCCCAAGGCATAGCTAAAAACGCTTTTGACACAGTATGAGTAATTCTTGTCGCCGCATCAGTACCTTTTACGCTATCTAAGCTTTTTACATACAGCTCTGGCGGCATAGTTACCGTTGAATGCTCAATTAACAATTTTGATTCATCAGGGCTGATTGCGTAAGAATTTTTACCACCTAAATCAGTCAATGCCGTTAGCTTTTTAGCTAAATTCACTTGGTATATTTCATAGATACCTGGGTGTTTTTTATTGGCTTTAAAGATGAAACGTTGGTTATCTTTAGTAGGCGTAACATTACTTACTTCAAACTTACCAGCGGTTAATTTAACTGCCTTAGTATTTAAGCCTTTAAGGTATAAATGAGAGTAGCCCGACTCTTCTGATAAATAATAAAGACTGGCTTTATTATCAATATTTACCCAACCAAACTCATTAAAACTCCAGTTAATCCAAGCATCGTCACGTAGTTTATGTTGTGTCATCAGCTCGTTATCGTCAAAGTTAACCGTGGTTAACCAACGCGTTTTGTTGTCCCACGCTTCTAACATAACAGCTAGATGTTGACCGTCATTGCTCCACTTAATTGGATTGTACATTTGCAGTACATGAATGTTACGAGCTTTTTTCTCTGACTGGTATTTTTTACCTTCACGAGCATAATTTTCCGCTTTAACACTTGCTAAAACATCTTCATCAAAACCCGGTAAGCTGCTATAGCTTAAAGCTTGTTGAGTACCTGTGACTAAATCAAGTATAAAAAGTTGCTCATGATATTGTCTGTTGTTAGCTACGCGAGCACGTACTTTTTCAGCCGCAATAACACCATCTTTAGTGATGTAATTTGGCATTATATCGGTTTTATCACGGCTCGATTTTTCCGAGGTAATGCTTACTAATAACTTATCACCCGCTGGTGAAAGGCTAGTATGAGCTATTCGATTATCTTTACCAAAATAAAATTTACTGTCATTAACCGAGGCATTTTCAGCAGCTAAGCGCTGTTGTTTCGATTGTTTTAATTTACTGTTGCGGTGCCCTAAAGCAATATAGTCAATTAACTTATGCTGCTCTTTAGCTAAATAACTTTTTGGCTCTGTTACGCCAGCAGGTTTAGCTGACATCTGCAGATTGGCCAATTCTTTAATTTGACCTGTTTGTAAATTATGGGCATAAAAAACGTTACCAACTTGGTAAGCAATATCGCCATTAGTCAAAAAGAGTGCTTTTCGTTCCGTGTTTGAGGTGAACGTAAGCTGTTTTACCGTGCTAGTAGCAAGTGTTTTTACAAAAACATCACCGTTGAAAGTATAAACTTTATGTGTGCGCGCTTGATTGAATAAGGCACTTTTATCGGCAACTTTATGTTTATTCGCCAAAGCTACTTGGGCCGTTTCATTACTATTAGCCAGGTCCAGCGAATACAAATCTCGTAATGGATTACCTAATTGCTTTTGCTGATAATAAACAGTGTTACTATCATCGCCCCAATACCATGACTCTGGTGCACGACCAAACCAATCTGGGTCTGCCATAACTTGTTCTAGAGTAATGATGTCTGTTGCTTGGGCATTAGTGGCAACAGCGCCTTGAACTTTCTCTGGCGCACTGGTGTTAACTTGCTCATTAAGCTGCGTATTGGTACAAGCGGCTAATGACAAACTAAGTGCTGCGGCAATGAGTTGTATTTTCATAAAATAAATTCTTTTGTTAAGTTCTTTTGTTAAAGAATGAATGGAGAGTGCCAAGTTAACGCTCACCTTGACTGCTCTGCTCTTATATTAAAATAAATTAAATTAAGTGAAGTTAGGTGAAGTTAAATTAAGTTTGCTATAACCCGCTATCCTAATCGAAAAGCTATAAAAAGGGTAAAATAAAACGACCAATACCGCTTTATCTGCGTTAAAATAAAGCGGTTTACATATACTCTCATCATTGGACACTTTGTTATGCTTTGCCCTTGCGGTTCAACCTTATTATTTAATACTTGTTGCCAACTTTTTATTACCCAGAAACAACAAGCCAACACTCCCGAACAATTGATGCGCTCTCGCTTCAGTGCCTACGCAATAAAAGACGGTCAATATGTTTTTGACACTTATGGTGCAGCTCAACGGATAAAGCAGTCGGTGTCTGAGATTCAACTTTGGGCCGATGAATGCCAGTGGTTAGCATTGGTAATACATGAAAGTGGTGCAAACACAGTAGAGTTTTCAGCCTATTATGTCGTTGATAATACCTTATGTGAATTACGAGAAAAGTCTAACTTTGCCTTGGAAGAAAACAAGTGGCGCTATATTGATGGTGAAATCACTGTGCATAACGAGATTGCCAATATTAAACGTAATGAATTATGCCCATGTAATCGCTATCCCACCGCTTGGTCGGCTAAAAAAGGCAAGAAGTTTAAACATTGCTGTGCTAAATAGTGGCGCTGTGATTAGGGATGGTGACATTACTGTGCATAACGAGATTGCCAATATTAAACGTAATGAAATATGCCCATGTAACAATTACCCAACCGCTTGGTCGGCTAAAAAAGCTAAAAAGTTTAAACATTGCTGTGCTAAGAAATAAGCAAGAAAATGACAATAGAGATGAATTAATAAAGTACTAGTTAAGCAGAGGTGCTTTAACTAAAGACTGCTGAATGCTATCTAACCATGCCTTAGCATTAAAAGTCAGTGGCTTGCTAAGGGGTTTATCCGCATCGATACTCGAGCCTAACTGAACTTGGCTTGCCGCCTCGCTAATTTGCTTGTGTTTAAGCTGAGTAAACAAACTGGTATTTTGCAGCACTTGCGATTCAATATGATTTTTGTCATCACGAAAAGCTAAAGGTTTAGCTTTCATCGCGTTAGATAAATGTATATTCGCTAAATCGTTATCAACAATAGATTGCCCTTGGTTGAATTGCTTAACATCATCTAGTTTTGACAGTGCTAAGGGGGCTTGCTCTGCTAGGTTAAATTGTTTTCTCAAAGCTATATTAGTAACGTCTACCGTTGCTGGCTCTGTTGCTTGTGGCAATAAAAATTGGCTTTGCTCGCGGACATCATCGGTTAACATAGCCAGCATCAAAGTAAAATCAGCACGACGAGTTTCGCCAACACTTTCATTAAGCTGCTCACCTAGTTGCAACTCATGCAGTAAGACATTAGCGGATGAAAAGTCAGTGGCTAATTGCTCAGCACTACTCTTGCTCGCTTCAGTACCTACTGCGAAGTTATTTGTTGTTAACTGTAGTGATAGCTCTACGGCCAATGCGCTATTCTCTTATTTATCTATACCTTGATAAATAAGTTATCGGCTAAAGGTAAAAAATATTTAGCCGATAAGGCAATAAATTTACAATTATTTATTGCCTTACTTTATTGACCATAATTTTGATTAATAACAATCAAAAATAACAAGGAATAATAATCATCACGCTTGATGCACTCTTGATTAGCTATTCTCCTTCCTGCTTGTTAAAACTCAGTTAACGCATGGGCTTGATTGGCCAAGAAAGGGTAAATGACGCTCCTCCTAGCTCACTATCGCCGATAGTCGCTTGACCTTGATGCCACTCCATAATACGGGCAACAATCGCTAAACCTAAACCAAAACCACCAGTCTCTCGGTTTCTTGACTGATCGCCACGTGAAAAAGCATCAAAAATGACTTTCTTGAATTCATCAGAAACACCATCACCATTATCTTCAACACAAATTTTGCATTGCTCATTTTCTAATGACAAAGTAACTCTCACTTTATCGTTACCATATTTAATGGCATTACTGACAAAATTATTAACTGCTCTATCGATAAAATGGCCATCACAACAAACAAGGTTATCCGGCAGTTTATTAATAAATTCTATTGAGCTAACAAACTGATCATGACTAGCAATTTGTAACTTCACTAATTCATTCAGGTCAATACGAGTAAAGTTCAGATCAGGTTTGTCGTTATCAAAAGCCGCATAAATAAGCATTTCATTGATAAGCTCTTCCAATTCACAGACATCATTACTAATTTGTTGCTGGTACTTCGCTCTTTTTCCATCATCTTTAATTGTATCAAGCATCTGTAGGGCAAATTTAGTTCGCGCTAAAGGCGTTCTTAATTCATGGGATACGGCATTGGTTAATTCCTTATGGGCTTCAATTAGCCGCCGAATACGAGCTGCCATCATATTAAACGAGGAAATCATCGGCGCTATCATGGTTGATTTTGCCGCAGGCGCCTTACTATCAAAATTACCTTGACCAAAGGCACGGGTCGCCTTTTTAAGCTGCTCTAAATCACGTGACATTGGCCACAACCAAATAAAGATAACCACACCAAAGGTAGCAAGTATCAAAACCCGGTAAGTTGCTTTTAATCTTGGCCTAGTGGGCATTTTTGCCCGTTCTAAAGTAATAACAGAGTCAGACCCTTTAATTAAGTAGTGTAGGGTAACACTGCCACCCGAATAATAAATATGAGTATTGGAGTGTTTTAAGGCATTATGGTCGGTATGATCAATAGCTTCTACTTCTGCCAATGTCATTAATTTCAATGGTAATTCCCAACGTTTTCCAGCGCCCGAAATAATCTCTTCCCACTCATCTTCATCATGCTTTTGCGTATAATCACCTAACGCCATCAACATGGTTTTATAACCGGTATAAGACTCAATATCTTGCTCAAGATAGGAAGTCCAAGCCTCATCAAGGGCCCAAGAAAAAATAATGAAAGTAGAAATAATAAAAAAATAAAGATTGAAAAATGAACGTCCGAGTTTCATCAAAGTACCTTTTTAACAAATGAAGAATATATACCCGTTACCATTCAAGATGCATGTTTCAGAGTGCTTGAGCAATTTCAATTCAAGGCATATCAATGTAGCCATGGTTATTCAGGAGAATATGCTCCTGCATTCTCTTCTAAGCTACATCCATGTAGCGCCATTTCAAATTGATGTAACGATGAAGTGATGTTGCTCAAGCGCTTCTGCGATGGGTTTAAAATGACTTTATACGGCGTTAAAGAACAAAAATATAGACTGACTATGTTTACGTTCTTCTCCTTGACTAAAGTCTTTTAAATTCCCACTGAAATCGAGCACTTTGAATGGTAACGGGTATAAAGCTTAAAAAAAGGCTTTGGAACTATGGGTAAGTAAACAAAGCCTTGATATATAGGGTCACCATAGCCTCACAGTGACATAACTAACTGAGGGCTAGCTCCATGCATCTGGAACAAATAAATAACCTTGGCCCCAAATAGTCTTAATTCTAAACGGTGTATCAGTACTGTCATGTAATTTTTTACGTAAGCGAGAGATACGAACATCGACACTTCTGTCTAAACCATCATATTCACGGCCAATTACCGCTTTATAAATATAATCACGGTTTTGTACTTCACCAGCTTTACTTGACAACAACCATAATAAATCAAACTCTTGGCTCGTTAAGTCAATATTTTCATCGTGTAAAGTCACTTTACGTGAGGCTTTATTGATATATAAACTACCACAGTTAATTTCACCTTTCTCTTCACTTTGATTAGGTAAATCGCCGCGACGTAATAAGGCGTTAACACGTGCTAATAATACACGTGGTTCAACTGGCTTGATCACGTAATCATCAGCACCAATTTCTAAACCTAACACTTGGTCAAAATCAGTACTTTTTGCTGTTAACATAAGTACTGGGCCATTAAATTCTGGGCGTAAATCACGACAAACACCAAAGCCATCTTTACCGGGTAACATTACATCTAAAATAATAAGGTCAGGTGAAAACAGTTTTACTCGTTTAGCAACAGTGTCACCACGAAACTCTTGCTTTACATGAAAGCCTTCATTAGTTAAGAAATCAGTGACTAAGTCGGACAATTGACGATCGTCTTCAACTAATAATATTTTTTTTACGTTTGAATTACTATCTGGCATGTTCATTTCCTTATTTATTACGTGCTATTTATTTTATAAATAAATAGCATTACGAATAACGGTACTTATAACTGTATTAACAGTTTTCTATGTTGTGTTGCTCATTTAGGGTTAGCTTAAACAAGTTATTACGGTTAAACAATAGCTTCTACCAGTTGTTACGTTTAAATTACATTTTATAACAGGGAGTGGAAAATAAAACTTGCGAGACGATAAATAAACACGCAAGATCATCAGCTTAATTTACCAAGCAATACATGTCGATATTGTTCGCTAAAAGTCATTAGGAATTCTATGAAAATCATCTCTTTTAATATTAACGGCCTTCGTGCTCGTCTTCACCAATTGCAAGCGATTATAGATAAACATCAACCCGATATTATTGGCTTACAAGAAATCAAAGTTCATGATGAAGTATTCCCTCTAGAAGCGGTTGAAGCCATGGGTTACCACGTATATTTTCATGGCCAGAAAGCACATTATGGTGTTGCTATGTTATGTAAAAAAGCAGCAGATAGCGTCCAGCGCGGTTTCCCTACTGATGACGATGAAGCACAACGTAGAATGATAATGGTAACAACGACCAATGATAAAGGTGAAAAAGTTACTGTATTAAATGGCTATTTCCCTCAAGGTGAAAACATTAGCCATGAGACTAAATACCCGTACAAGCGTAAGTTCTACCAAGATTTAATGCACTACCTTAACGAAAATCACACCAATGATGAAAATGTCATCGTGATGGGCGATATCAATATTTCCCCTCTTGATCTTGATATAGGTATTGGCGAAGTGAACCGTAAACGTTGGTTGAAAAGCGGTAAATGTTCTTTCCAACTAGAAGAGCGTCAATGGTTAACTACTTTAATGGACTGGGGCTTTATTGATACTTTCCGCCAATTACACCCTGAAAAAACAGAGCGTTACTCTTGGTTTGATTATCGCTCACGTGGCTTTGATGACAATCGCGGCCTTCGTATAGATGTGGTATTAGCTACAAAAGATATGGCAGCGCAATGTATTGAAGCTGATATTGATTATGAATTACGTGGCATTGAAAAACCTTCAGATCATGCACCTATTTGGTCAACATTTTCATAAGGTTCACTATTGATGAGTACTGAAAGTCTAGTCCCGAATTTAATCACGAATATAGCCCAATACCGCTGCCCACTGTGCCTAAAAGCGTTATTACTTGTTGATAAGAGCTACCGTTGTGAAAATAAACATAGCTTTGATCAAGCCAAGCAAGGCTATGTTAATTTATTACCGGTTCAGTTTAAGCACTCAAAAGAGCCCGGCGATAACAAAGCCATGGTACAAGCTAGACGAGCCTTTTTAGATAAAGGCTATTACCAGCCTTTAATTGACAGTATGTTAGCGCTCTATAAAAAGTATGGCGATAAAACAGCAGCAGTTTTTGATGCCGGTTGTGGTGAAGGCTTTTATACTCATCAGCATAAAACTGAGTTAAATAAGGTCTACGGCGTCGATATTGCCAAAGAAACCGTAAAGATTGCGGCGAAGCGCTATCAAGATTGCTTTTTTAGCGTGGCAACGCTGTCTGACCTGCCTTTTAAGGATGAACATTTCGGCTGGCTTTATAGTGTTTACGCACCCATTTTAGAAAATGAGTTTACCCGTATTTTGCAAAATGAAGGCTATTTATTGACGGTTACCCCTGCTGATAATCATTTATTTGAACTTAAATCGCTGATCTATCGCCAAGCGAATAAACATGACACGTCCAAGCTAGCCATTGAGCAATTAACCTTGGTTGAAGAACAGCGCTTAAACTACCCGATGAACTTCACCAATAGTGACGATGTGCTGAACTTATTAGCAATGACGCCCTTTGCCTTTAAAGCCAGTGAAGAGTTGATTAGCGAATTAAAGCAACAAAAAGAGTTCAGCTGCCAAGCGGACTTTGTCCTACGTTTGTATCAAAAGAAATGATATTCAGAATAAATAATAGTCAAAAGAAAGGGTAGTAAAAAATAGATAAGTCTGGGTAGCTCACATTATGGCTACCCGCCTTACGGCAACATACTTTTTCCGCAACAATAAACAAAGTAACGAGAGTTACTTTGTAGTCGCGAAAGTTAATTGTAAAAGTTGCGCAAGGTCGATATAACGTGGTTTATACGTTGCTAACTTCGCAATAGCATTTTTATTACTGTGACTATAGCTATGACCATTATTTCGGTCATTGCTATGATCAGAACTATGCTCACCTTGCTCAGAAAATTGTTTTTTCCCCTGCTGTTTTACCTTCTCTAAGCCACTGTGATACCAAGAAGCCAGCGATGGTGGTAACAACTTATCGGCTTTAACACCTGAAAGAACTAAGGCTTGTACCGGCATACTTATTAAAAATAAGCCATAGACCAGTGCTTGCGGCAATGCATTTATAGCATTCTTTATCGAGCCTTGGCCCATCGGATATCCAGAAGCGACATAAAGCTGCATAATTACAGTAAACATGGCTAAAGCAGGAAAGTATCGACAAACAAAGCGGGCACTTTGTACTCCTCGATAATCTTCGAAATACAGGGTTAATTCTGGCTTGTCAGGCCAAAGGGATAAGTATTTTTTACCCAATTTAATGAGTTGTACAACAGAGATATTCATAACACTACTATAGCAGCTAGTGCTTATAAGCAACAGTTAGAAATGTAACTAACAGATTATTGCGAATAGAAACAATTAACTTCCACAAATACAGATTTTTATTGCCTTGCATCAAGATTTTTAAGCAACTCCAGCGCTATAATAAGAACACTGTTATTGTTCTATATAATTATTGTTACATGTAATCATTTAATATTTATTCACTTTTTTAAAAGACAACAGACATGACTCAACAAAAAACGCATAACAAAGCCGCGGTTAAAGCAGATGCCATTTTAGTAATCAACTGTGGCAGCTCTTCTGTTAAATTTTCTTTAATAAGGCCATTAAGTGGCGAAACATTATTATCAGGCTTAGCTGAATGTTTACTCAGCTCAGCAGCTGAAATCACCATCAAGCACCATGGGAAAAAACAATCCTATAAACTAACCGCGCCTTTTAATCACCAAGCCGCATTGGCTGTCTTAGTAGAACAATTACAGCAATCGAACTTAGTGAAAGATATCAGCGCAATTGGCCATAGAGTAGTACATGGTGGTGAGCAGTATTCAGAGCCGACATTACTTAACCCACAGGTAGAACAAGCGATTGGCGAGTTGGCAAAACTCGCGCCCTTGCATAATCCAGCCAACCTTAACGGCATTAAAGCGTGCCAGCAAGCTTTTGCCGACTTACCGCAAGTCGCAGTATTTGACACGGCGTTTCATCAAAGTATGCCAGAGAAAGCTTATATCTATGGCCTGCCCTATTCTCTGTACAAGGAACATGGCATAAGGCGTTATGGCTTTCACGGTACTAGCCATTACTTTGTTGCGAAGCAAGCAGCAAAGTATTTAAACAAACCACTAGAGCAATGTAACTTGATCAGTGCTCACTTAGGCAATGGTTGTAGTGTTGCTGTCATTAAAAACGGCGAAAGTGTTGATACCAGTATGGGGATGACACCTGGCGAAGGTGTGTTGATGGGCACCCGTTGTGGCGATATCGATGCCGGCATTATCTTCCATCTAGTCGATAATTTAGGTTACTCGATTAATGAGGTTGATAAATTAGTTAATAAAGAAAGTGGTTTATTGGGTGTTTCAGGGCTAAGCAATGATTGCCGCACTTTAGAAGACGCCATGCTAACGGATAATAATGCCCAAGCTAAATTAGCAATGACAGTTTTTTGTTACCGTATTGCTAAGAGCATTGCCTCTTATAGTGCCAGTTTAACGCAACTAGACGGTCTTATTTTTACCGGCGGTATTGGTGAAAACTCAACTTGGGTACGTACTGAAATCGTTAAACAGCTAGGCTTATTAAACTTTTCTTTAGATGAAGAAAAGAACCAAGCTACACGTTTTGGCGCCTCAGGTAATATTGCAGATAAAAACTCAAGATCATGTTGGGTTATTGCCACCAACGAAGAGTGGGTAATAGCCGAGCAATCAGCTCAATTACTAGCAAATGCAGCTAAGTAGATGCTAAAAATAAAGATTAAATAGGATTAAATTATGCCACATAGAATTATGTTAATCCCTGTTGGCTCAGGTGTAGGGCTAACCAGTGTATCGCTAGGTTTATTGCATGCTTGTCAGCAAAAAGGCATTAAAGTCGGACACTTCAAACCCATTAGCCAACCTTCGCGCAATAGCTTAGCTAAAAAAAATAAAACCATTGATGCCATTAGTTTATCGCAAAATAGCACCAGCCTATCCCTTAGTTATGTCGAAGATAAAATGGGCGACGGTCTGCGCGATATAGTGTTAGAAGAAATTGTCGCCAACTTTGATGCCTTTAAAAAAGATCACGACGTTGTCATTATTGAGGGCTTAGTACCTACACCAAGACAACCTTATGCTGGTCGTATTAACCGTGATGTCGCCCAAGCACTTGGTGCCAACATCGTTTTGGTTGCTAGCCCAGGTAATGACAGCCCAGAAGAATTTGAAGACCGACTTGAAGTCACTGCTGAAACTTATGGTGGTATCAAAAACAAACACCTTATTGGGTGTGTTATCAATAAACTAAACTGCCCAGATCAAGATGAATACGGCATATTGCCGAAAGAAGAAGAGATAGAAAGTGATTTTAAACTAAAGGACTGGTTAGATTTAGCCATTTTTAAAGACAGACACTTTGATTTACTCGGCACTATAATGTGGGACATAGACCTCATCGCGCCGCGCATCTGTGACATTAGTAACTACCTTGATGCCAAAGTCCTAAATCACGGTGATATGGCACATCGTCGTTTTCGCAGCGTTGCTTTTTGTGCTCGTACCGTATCAAATTTAGTCAGCTACTTAGTCCCCGGTCGACTTATTGTTACCCCTGGCGATCGCACCGACATTATTATTGCTACCTGTTTATCGGCATTAAATGGTACTAAATTAGGCGGCATGATATTAACTAATGGTTTTGAGCCATCAAAGCAAGTTTGGGAATTATGCAAGCAAGCGCTAGAAGCCGGTTTACCTGTGTTATCTGTACCGTGGGACACTTGGCAAACATCACGTCATATCATGAGTTTTAACCCAGAAATACCACAAGATGATGTCCAACGCCAAGATAAAGTTAAGCAACATGTCGCCGATAATTTAAGTAGTGATTGGCTAGAAAACCTAACCTCGAAAAACCATAGTTATAATTTATTATCACCGCCGGCTTTTAGGCATAAATTAACCGAACTTGCTCGCAAGGCCAACAAACTAATCGTCTTACCTGAGGGTACCGATATACGCACCATTAAAGCGGCAGCAATTTGCTGTGAGCGTAACATTGCTCGATGCCAACTTATTGGTAACAGGGAAGAAATACTACAGATTGCTGAACATCAAGGCATTAACCTACCTGATAATTTATTAATAACAGATCCCGACTCTATTAGAGATAACTATGTTGGCCCTATGGTTGAATTACGTAAAAACAAAGGCTTAACCGATGTTGTTGCGCAAGAAAACCTCAAAGATAATGTTGTTTTAGCTACTATGATGTTACAACTTGGTCAAGTTGATGGCCTAGTTTCAGGAGCAGTTAATACCACCGCTAACACCATAAGACCCGCGTTACAATTAATTAAAACCGCACCAAATAGCTCTTTGGTTTCATCGGTGTTCTTTATGTTACTGCCAGATCAAGTACTAGTTTATGGTGACTGTGCCATTAACCCTGAGCCTAATGCTGAGCAGTTAGCGGATATTGCCATTCAATCTGCAGACTCAGCAAAAGCATTTGATATAGAACCCAGAGTTGCCATGATCAGTTACAGTACCGGCCGTTCAGGCCATGGCGCTGATGTAGAAAAAGTCGCCAAGGCAACTGAAATAGCCAAGGCCAAGCGACCTGATCTTATTATTGATGGTCCACTCCAGTATGATGCCGCCATTATGGAGAATGTAGCTAAGAAAAAAGCGCCAAACAGTCCTGTAGCGGGTAAAGCGACAGTGTTTATCTTCCCTGACTTAAATACCGGTAATACTACTTATAAAGCGGTACAGCGCTCTGCTGACTTATTAAGCATAGGCCCTATGCTACAAGGAATGAATAAGCCCGTTAATGATCTGTCACGCGGTGCCTTAGTCGATGATATTGTTTATACCATTGCCCTAACAGCAATACAGGCGACACAATAACGTTAGCCACCTTTTTATAGCCTGTTAAAAAGTGTTCATTTAAAGGTTTCAAGTGCGGTTAAAGTGACTTTTAACCAGTTTAACCGCATTAAAATGTTAACTTTACCAATAAAAGGATCCAACAGGCTCTTTTGATCACTTATCCAATTTATTAGTATTCAACACCTAACTAGTCAAAAAATGAGCTACTCGTTTTATCCTTATATTTCAATGGCAAAGGTAGTTACTACAGGATTACTCACAATTCTATCCACAGGTTTTGTGGATAGAATATTTCAAGATAACTATTAATAATCGCCTCAGACAACCTAGTAAAGCTTTCGTAAATAGCCGTTTTATATAAATTTCAGTTAAAGCTTTACATTTTCAAACACGGCTAGCGATAGCGCCTATAGTCATCTTGGACATTTA
>NZ_JABSOV010000190.1 GCF_013215345.1 Colwellia sp.
CTGGTGGCATTAGCTTATGTAAAAATCCAGCACCACGAACGGCAACGATTCCAGCGATTAGCACATAGACTAAACCCGTAACGAATAAAGAGCCCATAGCAGCGGCAACACCCCAAGTTTGCACTGAATAGGCAATGGGTGCGATAAAAACGAAGGAAGAAGCCAAAAATATTGGCACTTGCTGTTTGGTAATGAATTGAAATAATAACGTACCAATACCTGCAGTAAATAGCGCGACACTTGGATCTAGCCCGGTAATTAATGGCATCAACACCAGTGCGCCGAAGGCGACAAACAGCATTTGTAAACCGGCAAGGGCATTTCGCCAAGCAGGTTGATTAAAGCTACTTTGATTTAAATAAGATTCCGACATAAGACTTACTCTGTAGTGATTTAGCTATTTGTTAGTTAACGTGTCTATTCACGGCTATCAAATAGCGCTGTATTTGGCAGCTTACTTTAACCGCAATTACTTGGTACCAAATATCTTATCGCCAGCATCGCCAAGTCCCGGAATGATATAACCATTCTCGTTTAAGTGGTCATCAATTGAGGCGGTATAGATATCGACATCTGGATGAGCACTTTGTACTTTGGCAATACCTTCTGGTGCCGCCACTAAAATCAGCGCACGAATGTCAGTACAGCCGGCTTTCTTTAATATGTCGATGGTCGCATTCATTGAGCCGCCAGTAGCCAGCATAGGATCGATGATCAAAGCCATACGTTGATCGATATCACTGGTTAATTTTTCGAAATAGGTAACAGGCTGTAACGTTTCTTCATCGCGGTAAAGACCTACAACACTGATTTTTGCACTTGGCATTAGCTCTAATACGCCATCTAACATGCCAATGCCGGCGCGTAGAATTGGTACTACAGTGGCTTTTTTTCCAACGAGACGTTGACCTGTTAACTCACCATCCCAGCCTTCCATTTGAAAGTCTTCTAGCTCAAGATCTTTAGTCGCTTCATAAGTTAATAAGCTACCTACTTCAGCAGACAATTGACGAAAGTCCCGTGTGCTCATATCCTTGGCGCGCATTAGGCTGATTTTGTGTTGTACTAGTGGGTGTTTGATTTCAAATACTGACATACTTGGTGATCCAATGAAGAAAGTTGACCTATTCTCACATACATTGGCAAGATGTTAGAGCGATTTCAACTATATTTATCGACTTGTTCAGCTGCTGAATAACCACCATATTAACTAGCGTTATGAAGCAGTTTATTTGAAAAACAAAAGCTAATACTTCACAATTATTTATCCTCAGAAACCAGTATAGCTGGCTAGATAATCGCAAAAACAGCATTAATTGTTTAATTAATTGCAACTAGCCAAATTAATACAAAATAGGTCTGACCTCTACTTAATATCCTCAAACCCACTTGACAACGCTGTCATTAAGTATAAATATCAAGCTGATTTATTACAAAAAAGTTAACGACCAGTTAAAAAAACAACATCTACAATAATAATAGGCTAACTGATGAATACTAAAAACTTGATAAAACCAGCCATAATGGCTGCACTCTGCACCTCACTATCGATAAGTGCTACCCAGCCACAGGTAGATCCTGACACCCCAAACGGCTACATACTTGCTAAGACAGATATATTAGCAAGTGAACAAGCAAAAACACAAAACCCAATGTATGAAACATGGTCTCAAGCGTTAAGAACACAAAGTAATACTATTGTTAATGCTATTACACCTAACTCATCGGCCAACCCTGAAAATGTAAGGCGAGCAGAAAGAGTATTTGGTCAGCATGAATGGAATTTTTTAACCGCAATGGCTGCACCAGAATACACTTATACTCGATTTCTCAAGGCTATAGGAAAATTCCCTGCTTTTTGTGGCGACTATAGCGATAACCGCGATGCCGATGCTATCTGTCAAAAATCGATTGTTACCGCTTTTGCTCACTTTGCTCAAGAAACTGGCGGCCATATATCACCAGATAATACCTCTGATAATCCCGCTCAATTAGCAGAGTGGCAGCAAGCCCTAGTACATGTACGTGAAATGGGCTGGTCTGAGGGCGAAAAAGGCTATACCACAGGTTGTGGACAAGACGATTGGCAAAACAGACGCTGGCCATGTGCGCCAAATCAAGGCTACTTTGGCCGAGGAGCAAAGCAGTTATCTTATCACTTCAACTATGGCGCCTTTTCAGAAGTCATGTTTGATGGCGACGCCACCGTTTTACTTAACGACCCAGCACAGGTTGCTGACTCTTGGTTAAACTTAGCATCCGCTGTATGGTTTTTCTTAACACCACAAGCACCAAAACCGGCAATGCTGCATGTTATTGACCGTACTTGGCAACCATCAGCAACCGAATTAGCAGCAGGTATTGGTTATGGCTTTGGTACCACGATTAATATTATTAATGGTGGCATAGAATGTGGCGCGCAGAATCAAGACAAGGGACAACCGGTTAACCGCATTAGCTACTGGGTAGGATTATCTGATCACTATCAAATAATTAAACAAGCGGATGAAGAGAATACCTGTTGGCAACAAACCCCTTTCGGTAGCCTGAATTTAAGCAATGCCGAAGATGTACTTTACACCAATTGGGAAGGTGACTGGCAATATTACGCTGATCGCCCCGGTGGTTTCTCATTTGAATGTAAATTAGTGGGTTATCAAACGGCATATTCAGCACTTGTTACAGGTGACTATGAAAAGTGTGTGACGAATTTCTATCAGTCACATGTTAACTGGCCAACTGTGCGCATAGTTGATCAAATAACTGATCCAGTAGAGCCACCAACAAATGACACTGAATGGACTGCTAACAAAGTATATGTAGCAAATACGCTAGTTACTTATTTAGAGCAGCAATATAAAGCTAAGTGGTGGACCCAAGGAGACAAACCTTCAGATGGCGGACCATGGTCGATAGTTTCAGCTACTCCACCAACAGTTCCGCCGACTGAACCTGTGCCGCCTATAGAGCCGCCAACTACTCCACCGACTGAGCCTGTTCCTCCTACCGAGCCAGTTCCGCCGACAGAGCCACCAACAGATATAGCACAATGGGATCTAGCTACCGTATATTACGGCGGTGACCAAGCAACATATAACAATATCGTTTATACCGCAAAATGGTGGACCAAAGGTAATAAGCCTGACACCAGCAATGAATGGAAAAAATAAGTGCACAGAGCAGGGATATCATCTAAGCCAATCGGCTTAAGCTAAATTACCTTAGCCTTTATTATTACTAATAGAGGCTAAGGTATGTTTATTTATGCTATTACAACAAGTAGAGTTAGTGACTGTTTTGATGCTAACTCACTCAGCCAAACACTGACAAGCTAGCTGACGAAAATAAGGGCTAAATGGCCTAATGTTTGAAATTTAAAGTATGGACTTAGGAGTACTTAACTTATTGAATTCAGATTAATAATTATATTAGAAAGTGATCCATACGTGATCGAGAAAGGTATATATTTTTAACTATTGACTAGAATAAGCAATGAAATGGGAAATACAATGATAATACGGAGTATCTTGCAAGCTGATTTGTCGTTTTCTTACCACTGCCATAATAAAAAACCTCTTAACTATACAGGTTATTTAACCTTAGTTAAGAGGCTCTGATTTAACAATTAACAGTGAGTGTCTTTGTTAATTTGTTTGTTAATTTTTAACCGAGCTACAAATTATGGCTCGATTAGCGCTGCGATCATTTTGTTAGCCAGGTCGACGTGATGTTGCATGGTCGAGAATTGCTTAATCACCCCCATTGGTCCAAAAGCATAAACTGGAACAGGAGCAGCAGTATGAGTGCCCGTGCCCCAAACTACATTTTGATCAGCGGCTAGGGTGCGGCCAATTAAGTTGCCATGAAGCTCATCGCCATAAACGTAGAATTCTTTAAAATCGACGATTTTCGGGAATTCGCTGGCATCTAGGTATTTGTGACCTGGCACCTGATATTCATTAACTTCGCGCTGAGGTATTTGCTCAGCTTGCTCTGCGGTAACCTTAATCGCGCTATATTGATTAATAACATCGGCCCATTCCTGACCGGTAGTGCCGTTAAAGTCCCAGTTTGAATCAACAGCACTCATCATGTTATAAAAAGTGCCACTTTGGGCATACAATTTATCGAGTGTCGCCAGTGGACCAAAATTAAAGTTAGGTTTATATTCTCGACCTTGCATACCATCACCATCAAGGAACTTTCCTTCAGGTAAATTTTTGCGCGAATAACTTAAGCCAAAGCTGCCAGTTTCATGGTCGGCGGTAACAATTACCAAGGTATCTTCACGGTCTTTAACCCAGTCGTAGACGGCTTGCACCGCTTGATCGAATTTGATTAACTCATGCAACATAGTGCCGGCGTCATTAGAATGACCAGCCCAGTCTATTTGACCGCCTTCAATCATGAGGAAGAAACCATCGGGATCTTGGCTTAATACATCAAGTGCCTTGATTGTCATGTCACGCAGCGACGGTTCAATACAGCTATTGTCTTTGCTACAGGCGGTATACGCAATGCCATCGGCCATACCTGAGTTAGCAAATAAGCCTAATATTTTATTACCGTCGAGGGCGGCGAGTTGTTGTTTGGTAAAAGCTAATTCGTAGCCATGATCTGCTTTGGCTTCAAGGATTAGGTTACGATCGTCATTACGTTTAGATTTACCGAAACTGGTGGTCGGCATTCCTAGGTCTTTCATTAATGCTTGGTCGGCGAGATCTGTTTTAATATCTGACGGTAAAAATACTCGCGCACCGCCAGAGAGTAAAACATCGACATTACCTGACTCAATCAATTGCTCGGCAATCGTGGGCTGCGAATGCCGCGGGAGTCGCGTGAGTAATACGGGTATCAGAAACTAATCCGGTTGCCTTACCTTTGGCTTTAGCCATTTCTAGAATGGTTTCAACGATATTACCGTTAATATCAAGCCCGATCATTTCTGAACCAGCAGCTACACCGGTCGCGAGTTGAGTAGCTGAACAGGCAGAATCAACCACTAGGCTGCCGCTACCACCATGGGGTGCGTTGAGCGATAACCCCATCAAACCAGCGTTAGCAAATTTTG
>NZ_JABSOV010000191.1 GCF_013215345.1 Colwellia sp.
TACCTTTAAACTATATTATTCAGTACCTTAGCAAAAACCCTTGATAATACAAACAAAAGTCAATCATCGGCAATAGAAATAATCTTATTAAAAATGTAATGCTACCGAGTGAGATTTCCTGCAGACAGATGACACTATCCTATGCAGTGAGGTTAACCTTGAGATCGCTGTAAATGAGGACTAATAATTGAATTTGTGATAGAGCCAGTGCATAAGCAACGTTGATTTTATCTGAAGACTTTACTAGCAGTAGCGCTAATTTTCTTGGGACAACTAAGGGTAAAATTTATAGTCACATTCGGTGATAAAAATTTTATTTGAGAAGAGTTTTATGCGTATGAAAATGAGCGCGGCTAAAGCTATGCTATTCTTCCTACGTCAGCAGAAGAGCTTGTTGCTTTAGTATAATGGTTGTCCCTTCACAGGAAGTAGAACAACCAGTACAAATTACTCAAAATTACTGTGTTAGCAGGTTATGACAACTTAACTAAGTTTAAAATAACTTCGCTACATTTACCGACCTAAAGCTAAACCGCCTGCCCACAAGCAAAACCAGATGCCCAACAAAATTGGAAATTATAGCCTCCTAACCAACCCGTTACATCAATCACTTCACCGATAAAGAACAAGCCTTGCTGCTTTTTACTTTCAAAGGTTTTTGAAGAGAGCTCATCGGTATTTACCCCACCCAAGGTTACTTCGGCGGTGCGATAACCTTCAGTGCCATTTGGCTTGATTTGCCAAGCATGTAAGTAGTCACTTAACTGCTTTATTTCTGGGTGGTTTAGCTGCTTAATCGGCTTGTCGACGATAATGCCATCTTTGACCAGCACTTCAACAAAACGTTTCGGTAATAAAGTCGCTAGCAGGTTTTTCACTGACTTTTGCCCTTGTTCACTTTGCCACTGAGTTAAGGTGTCGCTAAGGTTATATTCAGGTAATAAGTTAATGGTTACTGCCTGCCCTGCTCGCCAAAAAGACGATATTTGTAATATCGCTGGTCCTGATAGACCGCGGTGGGTGAATAAGATATTTTCTTTAAAGCTCGTACCATCTTCACTGGTGACTTCGGTCAATAAACTGATGCCTGACAAACCATCGAAGCGTTGTTTATCATGTTCATGCAAGGTAAAGGGTACTAAGGCAGCTAAGGTTTCCAGTACGTTTAAGTCAAATTGCTCGGCAATTTTATAACCAATAGGAGTTGCACCCAGTTTTGGCATGGTTAAACCACCGGAGGCTACCACTAACGATTTACATTGGTAGCTTTTATCGGTCGTAGTAACTAGGTAACCCTGGCTGTTTTTAGTAACCGACAATACCTCAGTACGCAAGTTTACTTGTACGCCGGCCCACTCACATTCGGTCATCAATATATCAACCAGATCTTGTGCGCTGTCATCACAAAATAACTGACCTAGGGTTTTATGGTGGTATTGCAAACCATGTCGGTCGACTAAATCAATAAAGTCTTGTGCGCTATAGCGGCTTAGTGCTGATTTTACAAAGTGAGGGTTTTGGCACAGATAGTTTTCAGGACTGGCTCCTTCATTGGTGAAATTGGCACGACCACCACCACTGATTAGTACTTTTCGTGCCGGCTTTTTGCCCATATCAACCACAATAACGCTTTTACCACGATAGCCTGCTTGTGCTGCACACATTAAGCCTGCCGCGCCGGCACCAATTATTAATACGTCTGTTGTGATCACTGTTACACCTTAAGAAGAAAACCCGAAAATTTCGTCGCTATTATAATCTTTATGCAAATAGTGCGTATACAAAAAAGGGTAATGAAGTGGCTTTTATTACTAATAAGTCCGTTTTAATCCGTTTCATGCCATTGCCAGGAAAGTGCTGACTATTGCCAAAATAAAGAAATGCAAAGATTGTGTAAAGATAGGAACTCTTACCTAAAGTGCCTATCTATTGCTGCATAACATTCGCCAACAAATTGTTGCAACTTTAGAGTATGAAAAACATATGATGACACTTAAATCCCTACAAGCCTTTAAAAGCGTCCTTGCTGCCAGCGTATTACTATTTATCTTACTAGGCTGTGGTTCTAGTGATGAGGGTAGCGGAACAGGCTACGTTAAACTCTATAATTTATCTAAAGACTCACCCAGTATTTATTTAACCGTAGATGAGAATCTAACTGAGGATAACGATGATGATGATCATTATGAACAAACCTTTTCTGGCGTTGCCTATGGCAGTGCCCATAGTAATATCAGCTTAACCAGCAAAAACTACTATTACTACCAGCTTGCTTGGCAAGATGATGTCAGCTTAGCGACTGATGATCTGACCGTCATTTATGAAGATACCCTCGCCTTAGTTGAGGATACTATCCATATGATAGTACTGAGCGATAGCATTTTGTCGCCACAAGTGATGGTACATAGCTTTCCTGTGATTGATGATGACGATGATACCACTAACGATCTGTTTAATCTTAGAGTGCTAAATATGCATTCAAATCAGCAAGCAGTTGATTTTTATCTCTCTAAAGAGAATGAAAGCTTTAATGAGGCGGTTTTAGTTGGCCAATTTGATTATCAGCAATTATCTGATAATCAAAAGCTTGACCAAGATGACTATATTTTTTATGTCACCACTGCCGGTAGTGATGAGGTGTTATTTAGATCAAGCAGCATTGCTTTTGCTTATAGCTCGCAGAATATTATGGTGGTAAGAGACAACATGGGGGCGGGATCTTCTCCTTATGTGTTAGATAAAATGTCGGACTCTGCGGTAATTGAGTATGTAGACGCCGAAGCTGAAGCACAGTTTAGGGCTTATAATGCCGTAGCTAACCATGAGCAACTGACTAGTTACCAAGAAGCTTTTGCTTTGCATATTAACGGTGTTGGTGATAATCCTGCCATCACATTTCTACCTTATGGTGAAATCAGTAATGCACTCACCTTAGCCAGTGGTGACTACAGCGTAGACCTCACCACTATTGAGGAAAATACACCATTATTAAGTAATCATCTATTGTCGTTAGTTGAAAATACCAATCAAACTTTATTCTTCTATGCTGAGCAAGAGTATGTCGACGCTGATAACGATGGCAATATTGATGAAAACGGTGATGGCATCATTGATGAAATTGAAGTTAACTTATTTTCTTTGATGGTTGAAAATAGCTTACTGAGCAGTATTTATGAACATGAAATTGAAATAGTAAACTTAATTCAATCTGATGACTTTACTCAAGTAGCTGTTTACTTTGTTAGACAAGATGAAACCATAAGCTCTGCCACTTATTATCGTGAACTTAACTATAAAAACACTAGCTCAATTTTCTTAAAAAATAACAGTTATCAAGTTTTTGTCATCGCTCAAGATAATGGTAGCTCGATCATATTAAATACTTTTGCATTAATGCTTAATGAGCAATCAAAGGAACAATTTTTAGTGCTTGAAAGCAGTGATAGTTCGCCAACAGGTTATAAAACAACAATATTCAAGCAAACGCCCGAACAAGAAGACACTTCAGAGTAACCGCTATGAGAACTCAAACAAGTCACTTACCCTTAGATAAATTATTAATTGCGCAAGTTGAGCTAAATTTTTTAAATCGCTCGGTATTATTTTTAGGGCAAACTATTACCACTACAGGGCTAGAATTTAATTTACTGGCATTGCTTATGAACGATGCCGGGGCGCTAGTTGCAAGAGA
Source organism: Colwellia sp. (assembly GCF_013215345.1). GTDB lineage: Bacteria > Pseudomonadota > Gammaproteobacteria > Enterobacterales > Alteromonadaceae > Colwellia. Next base: position 3,692 of record NZ_JABSOV010000191.1, read on the forward strand.
GGTTATTGCTGAATGTATTTTCCAACGTAAGGTGACCAGTTGTGATAAAAGTATTAATAGTCACATGGCAAATTTAAGAAAGAAGTTACTGATGATATCGAAGCGTAAGGTTATTCAAACAGTTAAGGGACAGGGGTATATATTTTTACAGTCTGAACTAACTTAGCTTAGCTAATAAACTGACAAAGCTTACCTTAAATTCGAAAAGATAAATTAGCAATGTTTCCCTCATGATTACCTTTAAAGGCATCTTGAATTTTTGAGGGGAACATTTAATTATCCACTAAAGCTTAACTCTGTGGTGAGCTGCTTATGCGTTCGCTTCTGTCATTATGCTGGTACTGCCAGTTTTGGCAAGTTCAGCTAAATCTTTATCAACGAAGAATAACGCATGACCATCGTTACCTACTAGATTGATTTTATCTAAAATACCTTTGAATAAAGTCTCTTCTTCATGTTGCTCAGCCACATACCATTGTAAGAAGTTAAAGGTAGAATAATCTTGATTCGTAAACGCTTCATGAGCAAGTGAGTTAATACGCTCAGTGATTAAACATTCGTGATCATAAGTTAGTTGAAATAACTGACCTAATGTTTCAAATTCATGTGGCGGCGCATCAATAGCACCAATAATAGGCAAAGCACCGGTTTCACTTACGTAAGTAAATAAACGGTTCATGTGCTGAATTTCTTCATTAGCATGTTTACGTAAAAACTCTGCAGCGCCGGCAAAACCTTTTTCTTCACACCAGGCACTCATTTGTAAGTACAAGTTTGAAGAGTAAAACTCTAAATTAAGTTGTAGGTTTAACTTTTTTACCATTTCAGCTTTTAACATAATTTTGCCTTGAATATTTTAATTGGGTGAATTCTGCCTTTTTATCCGATAGAATTCAAGTGAAAACAGCATAAAGCACATAAAAAACCTTATTAACCAATGGGTTAATAAGGTTAATCATTCTTATTTGTGTTCTCTTGTTTATTGCTTTTAGTATCAGCTTTAT
>NZ_JABSOV010000192.1 GCF_013215345.1 Colwellia sp.
GTATACGCAGTAAAATTTTTCTGCCGCTGACCATTGCCTTGGTTTCAACGATTGCCGGCTACAGTTTGTTTTTTACCACGCCTATTAATTTATTACATCAAGTAGTGGTGTTTGTCGGCTTTGGTTTGGTTGGTGCTTATTTAAGTGCCTTATTGTTATTACCGAGTATTAAATTTAAAAGTAGTGGTACTTCCTTTGCAGTTTTACCTAAGCAGCACTTTGTCTATCTCTTTATCGCCATGGTTATTTTTGCCATCAGCATACCCGGCTTAAATTTCGATGATCACATTGGTAATTTAAATACTAAATCAAGCAGCTTGGTAGAAGAAGAGCAAAAGGTAGCTAGGTTAACCGGGGAGAGTGTTTATCCTTATATGGTACTGATTAGTGCAAACAGTCAAGATGACTTGCTTGATGATGCCCAGCTACTTACCAAAGGTTTACGAGGGCAGGGAGCGATTTTAAAAAGCATTGCCGATTGGCAACTGTCTCAAGCGGCGCAGCAAAATAATATTGACTTAGTGACCGCGAATTGGCAATTAAACCACTATCAGGCTATTTCTGCATATTTTGACAAAAACGTCATAGAGTCAGTCATTAGTCAAGCAAAACCCATAGCGACAATGCCAAGCTTTATCGCACAAAATATGGGGTTAGATATTAAGCAAGTTGCCGGAAAATATTGGACTGCTTTATTATTGAGTGCTCCGGTATCCGACTTACAAATGCAATTTATCAGCAAGTTTGAAAATGCCAGTTATGTTAATTTACCCCTTGCGCTGTCAAAGCAGTTAGCGGAGGTGAGGACAAATGTTTTACAGCTTGCCTTACCCGCAATGTTAGTGATATTAGTCATTTTAAGTCTCTACTTTGGCTTAGCGAGTGCCTTCATTATGTTGCTAGTACCGACAGTTTCCGCGGGACTGGCACTGGTCTTTAGCCAACTTTTTCAACCAAGTTTAAATATTTTTAATGTACTGGCTTGTTTGCTTATAATCACCTTAGCAATTGATTATGTGGTGTTTTTTAGAAGTCATGGTGTGACTAAAATCATTAGCCACACCATAAGTCTTTCAGCGTTGTCATCAGCACTCACCTTTGGCGTGATGTCTTTTAGCGCCACACCTGCGGTGAGTAGCTTTGGTTTAACCTTATTAATTGGTATTTTCTTAGCTTGGCTGTTAAGCCACTTAACACCTCTGAGCCACCTAGTACCTTTAAATAAATTAGCACTTTCAAGCGCCACTAAAAAAGCAGTAAAAACAAAAATTTAATAATAGCTAATAAATGGCGCTTATCTTAATACGCCATACTAAACGGAAGTAAAAACATGATCCAATTACCTGAGCAAGGCGAACTCTCTGCTGTTGCCGCTAAGTCTATGGCGCAACATATCGCCTTTTCACCTTATATTTTCCAAGCAACCGCGGCATTGAAAGATTTAGGTATCTTGCAGTTTATCGATAAAAACAGACGCAAAGGCGTATTGTTAAATGACATTGTTGACGCGGTAAAGGTCAGTGAATATGGCGTGAGTGTTTTATTAGACTTTGCCTTAACTTGTGGCTTAATTACGATTACACATGAAGAGAGTGAGCCTAAAGACTTACCACGTTACCGTATAACCAAAGTTGCGTTTTTTCTGTTACATGATGAAATGTCGGTAGTGAACTTTGATTTCACCCAACACTTTGCTTACCAGGGGTTAGCTAACCTTACAGAGTCAATTAAAACCGGTAAACCAGAGGGCTTAAAAATGTTTGGTGATTGGCCAACATTATATCCACATTTACCAGAGCTGCCGAACGAAACAAGAGCGAGTTGGTTTGCCTTTGATCATTTTTATTCTGACCATGCTTTTGATGAAATATTGCCATTAGTCTTTGCCAGCAAACCTAAACATATTGTTGATATTGGTGGTAATACCGGGCGTTTTTCTACTAAGTGTTTACAGCATGATAGTGAAGTGCAGGTAACCATTATGGACTTACCGCCGCAGTTGGCCAAAGCACAACAAAATATTGACCAAGCAGGGTTAAGTGAGCGTTTCCATGCATTTCCTTGTGATATGTTAGACCCAAACCAAGTATTAGCTGCAGATGCAGATGTTTATTGGATGAGTCAATTTTTAGATTGCTTCTCTGAGCCGCAAATTAAAGTGATTTTATCGAATATTGCCAAGGGTATTTCAGGTCAGCAAAAGGTGTTAATTTTAGAAACCTTTTGGGATGCACAAAAATTTGATGCCGCAGCTTTTAGCTTAAATGCGACCTCACTGTATTTTACCTGTTTTGCTAACGGCAATAGTCGCATGTATGCTGCAGATAAATTCAAGGCTTTAGTTACCGCAAGTGGTTTAAAAATAGAACAACAAATTGATAATATTGGTTTAGGTCATAGTTTATTAGTGTGTAGTAAAGCGGCAAAATAACCATGCAAGTAAGTAAAAATTTATTCGCTAAAGTTAATCAATACATTTTACTGGTCTGTGTAGCTCTAATGGTCAGTGGCTGCGCTGTGCGCATGGATAATGTTCACCGGGTAAGCCTTGATGATGATATTACCTATATCTTGCAACCTATACCTGAGACGTTAACTAACACGGGTATACAAGCATTATTTAACATTAAGCAGGGAAGTCAGCAAGGTAAAGAAAACCAATTTATGATTCAAGTTGAGATGACAACATCTCGTTTACTTGTTTCAGCTTATACCGTTGAAGGTTTCTCATTGTTCACCCTTGATTGGCATACTGATGTGGGCACACTTGTTTATGATAAAAAAATTGCCATTGACCCCTTAAGAGTGTTGGCGGAATTGCAATTAGTACTCTGGCCTAGCAGTGATGTTGCACAAGGTTTAGAACAGGGACAACTGAAAGTGCTAAGCGTTACCTATCGCGAGATTAGTTCAAACAATGACGTTATTTATCAAATTAAACAGCAGGATAATATTAGCCAACTTACTAACGTTAAAGCTGATTATTCGATTGTGATAGAAGAGTTAGACCGTTGGTCTTTGTTAGACGAAAAGTTAGATGGAAAATCAGGTGAAAAGTTAGATGAAAATGGCCTAGTAAATGAGCTAACCTCAGATAACATGGAGATTGCCCCATGAGCATTTATTTAAACGAGCTTGGGTTAGTTTGTGCACTGGGTAAAGATAAGAAAACAGTGTTAACTCATTTTCTTGCCGGTGAGCAAGGCTTTATGAAAGCCGATAGTAGCTTTGGTATTAACACCGTTATTGGCAAGGTTACCGCTAAATTGCCTGATTTGTCGACATTTGGTGACTATCAAAACAGTCGTAATAATCAGTTAGCTTTGCTTGCCTTTGAACAGATCTCAGAAAAGCTCAAACAATTAATAGTAAAGCTTGGCGATGAAAAAAAGCGACCACTTAATATTGCTGTTGTGATTGGTACTAGCACCTCAGGTATCGCCAGTGGTGAACAATCAATGCAGCAATATTTAGCTAGCGGTAAACATGAGAAAAATTATCACTATGCTATGCAAGAGATGGGCGCCACCGCTGAATTTATTGCCAAGTTAGCCAAGGCAAATGCCAGTGTTTATGGTATTTCAACGGCCTGTACCTCAAGTGCTAAAGCATTAATAAGCGGCCAACGTTTGTTAGAAAACGGTTTAGCGGATATTGTCATTGCCGGTGGTGTTGATAGTTTATGCAAAATGACCGTCAATGGCTTTAATGCGCTAGCGTCTATCTCAGCAAGTCATACCTTGCCATTTCAAGCTCAGCGCTGTGGCATTAATATTGGTGAGGGTGCGGCATTATTTGTTATGAGTCAGTCAGCAGATGATATCGCCCTGACGGGTTTTGGTGAAACCAGTGATGCCCACCATATTTCAGCGCCACATCCTGACGGCGACGGGGCGAGTCAAGCCATGTTAGCAGCCCTAGAAAGTGCTGATTTATCAGCAAGTGATATTAGCTATATCAATTTACATGGTACGGGCACGGTACAAAATGATGCCATGGAAGCTAAGGCTGTGGCTAAGGTATTTGATGCTACACCTTGTACTGCCAGCAAACAGTTACATGGTCATTGTTTAGGTGCTGCTGGCGCTATTGAAGCTGGTTTGTGCTGGTTATTATTAAGTGATCTTAACAAAGGTAATCACTATCCAGTAATGAACTTTTTCGGTGATTTAGATACAAATATTGCACCGATAAATTTAATTGCTAAAAATAGCCCGACAAATAAAACACTTCGACACTGCATGTCTAATTCTTATGCTTTTGGCGGCAATAATGCCAGTTTAATTTTATCCGTTGAGAAAGCGAATTAAAGGCTTTTATTAAAAATATGTATGATATTGAAGAAGTAATAAAACATAGAAAACCGATGCGTTTAGTCGATGAGTTAATTTCGTTTGATGAAGATAGTGCTTGTGTATTGGTAAATATCAATGAAGAAAGTGAGTTTTATCAAGCAGAGCGACGCGGCGTACCGAGTTATATTGGTATTGAATATATGGCGCAGTGTATTGCTGCTCAGGCGGGTGCAAATGAACTAGCTTGCGGTGGCGACATCAGACTTGGCTTTTTATTAGGTACTCGTAAATATAAACCTAATTGCACCTTTTTTACCTGCGGTGAAACCTTACAGGTAACCGCGACACGACTATTGGCAGATGCTGCTGGTTTATCCGTTTTTGATTGCACCATTGTTGCAAAAAACCAGCAAGAAATTATCTTGGCGCAAGCAAAAATCAATGTATATCAGCCAGACAATGCTGCGGACTATGTCAGTTAAGAGTGTCAGCTAAATATTAAGCGGACATACTTAACTGAATAATAGGCAGGATAGCTAAGTAAATGAGAGGAAATATAAATGAATAATACAGTGTTATTAACAGGCTCTAGTAAGGGTATTGGTAAAGCCATAGCTATTGAGTTAGCAAAGAGTGGTTTCTATATCGTC
>NZ_JABSOV010000193.1 GCF_013215345.1 Colwellia sp.
CTAGTGAAGTAATGCAGTTTCTTGAAAACTTGGCCATTAAATCACAACACCAGGGCAAACAAGATTTTAAAGAGCTAAGTGACTTTGCTGCCAGTGAGTTCAAGCAAGAAAACTTGCAAGCTTGGGATTTGGCTTATTACAGTGAAAAATTAAAACAAAGTCGTTATGCTATTTCAGATGAGCAATTGCGTCCTTACTTCCCAAAAGATAAGGTTGTTGCTGGTTTATTTGCCGTAGTGCATAAATTATTCGGCCTATCTATCACACATCGTGCAGGCGTTGATGTTTGGCATGACGATGTGAACTTTTATGACATAGTTGATAAAGCCGGTGAAAAGCGTGGTAGTTTCTATTTAGATCTTTATGCGCGTGAGAAAAAACGTGGCGGCGCTTGGATGGATGTTTGTGTAGGTCGTAGTCAGAAGTCTGATGGCTCTATCCAATACCCCGTTGCCTATTTAACCTGTAACTTTAACGGCCCTGTAGGTAATAATCCGGCATTATTTACTCATAATGAAGTAGTAACCTTGTTTCATGAATTTGGTCATGGAATTCACCATATGTTAAGCCAAATTAATGCCAGCAGTGTTGCCTGTATTAATGGCGTTCCTTGGGATGCGGTTGAGCTGCCTAGTCAATTTTTAGAAAACTGGTGCTGGCAACCAGAAGCTTTAGCCTTTATTTCTGGTCATTTTGAAAGTGGCGAGCCATTACCGCAAGAAATGTTAGATAAAATGCTGGCAGCCAAAAACTTTCAATCAGCGATGCAAATGTTACGTCAACTTGAGTTCAGCATCTTCGATTTTACTATGCATGAAAGCTTTGAGCCAAAAGCACTGAACAATGAAGAACATATTCAACAAACTCTCGATAGTGTTAGAAAGCAGTACTCAGTAGTCAAGGCTCCTGAATTTAATCGTTTTCAACATGGTTTTAGCCATATCTTTGGTGGTGGTTATTCTGCAGGTTATTACAGCTACAAATGGGCAGAGGTTTTATCGGCTGATGCCTTTGGTTTATTTGAAGAGCAAGGTATCTTTAACGAAGCAACTGGACATTCATTCTTAACCAATATCCTAGAAAAAGGTGGCAGTGAAGAGCCGAGTGCATTATTCCAAAAATTCCGCGGCCGAGCACCCGAAATTGATGCTTTATTACGCCATTGCGGTATTGAAGCGTAACGAGCAGTTAGCGAGAATCAAGTCTCTCGTGTTAACAATACCTTAGCCTAAACCATAGGCTAAGGTTCATTCATAAGGTTAGCTTCCCGCTCAACGAATGCAGGAATGATATAACTTATCAAAAGCACCATCCTAATTAAGAAACTATGACTCACGAATCATTTAAATCACTATTCCAACGTGCTGCCCAAAGAAAAGGTGGCGTACCGGCTTTAGAAGTATTGTTAGGTAAAAAAATCCTCGGTAAACAGCTACTAGACGATACCGCAGCACTGCAAAGTGTTGCCGAGCTAGGTGATGATCGTATTCTTGCGGCTTTTACCAAGCAAATTTTCAAATCAGGTTTTGTCTGGCGAGTAGTCGAAAATAAATGGCCTGACTTTGAAGAGCACTTTTTCAATTTTAATATTGAAAAAATCCTTATGATGCCAGAAGAAATGTTGGAACGAAAAGCCGCCGACCCAAAAATAATTCGTAATTATAATAAAGTAAAAACCATTAAAGCCAATGCGCAAATGATGTTCGATCACCACATTGAAAGTAATACTAGTTTTGCTCGATTTATAAACGACTGGCCAAGTACAGATATCATTGGTTTATGGGCTTACCTGAAAAAGCACGGTCAACGTTTAGGCGGTAATACAGGGCCTTATGCACTGCGCTTATTAGGTAAAGATACATTTATTTTAAGCAGTGATGTTGAAGCTTACTTAAGAGCACAAGAAATTATTGATGGTGGTTTACAAAGTAAAAAAAGTTTAACTGCTATACAAGCACACTTTAATAAATTACAAAGTGAAAGTGGCTATAGCTTAACCCAGCTTAGCCGTTTAATTGCTTTTTCTTGTGGTGATAATTATGTGCAGGTTGAAGAGTAAATTCTAAATCATAGCGACAACTCCAAGATAAACGATTAACATGTTACAAGCGTGTAAATAGTCTCCATGGAAGATCACTGTGTTATTCAATTCTGCTGAATTTATTTTTCTATTTCTACCACTTAGTTTATTGCTGTTTTTTTATCTCGCTAATCGTTGGGGTAATGAAGTAGCAATAGCGGGTTTAGTGGTATCTTCATTATTTTTTTATGCTTGGTGGAACCCTAGTTACCTAATTTTATTGCTAATCTCAATGGTGCTCAATTACCAATTGGGAAAACGACTAGGTACAAATAAAAATAATAAAAAACTACTCACCGTAGGTATTTCCCTCAATCTAGCCGCAATCGCCTACTTTAAATATGCTGGTTTTATTGTTTTTAACTTAAATGCAGTAACGGGAGAGAGTTGGAGTCTTGGCAATATAATCCTACCCTTAGCAATTTCATTTTTTACTTTTCAGCAAATAGCTTACTTGGTTGATTCATACAAGGGTATTACTAAAGAGTACAGCTTTCTCCATTACGCCTTGTTTGTATCATTCTTCCCGCAGTTAATTGCTGGACCGATTGTCCATCACAAAGACATGCTGCCACAGTTTTCTAGCACCAAACGATACCAAGTAAATTGTACTAACTTCAAAATTGGCTTAACTATTTTCGCTATTGGTTTATTTAAAAAAACAGTATTAGCTGATGGTATTGCGGTTTATGCCAACCCTGTTTTTACACTCGCTGATGCAGGCGGTAATATTGATTTTTTTATGGCTTGGGGCGGTACTCTAGCTTACACCTTTCAGCTTTATTTTGATTTCTCTGGCTACTCTGACATGGCAATAGGTATTGCCCGATTGTTCGGTATTATTTTACCTTTAAACTTCTATTCGCCTTATAAAGCAGCCAATATCTCTGAGTTTTGGCGTCGTTGGCATATTACTCTATCTCACTTTTTACGCGACTATGTGTACATAGCTTTAGGTGGCAATAGAAGCGGAAAATTCAAAAGATACAGTAATCTGTTTATTACCATGCTACTTGGTGGTTTGTGGCATGGCGCGGGTTGGAACTTTATTATTTGGGGGGCTTTGCATGGCTCTTATTTAGTAATTAACCTTGGCTGGCAAGCAATGAAAGTTAAATATTCACTATTCACCTTTGAAAGTAAACTTTATATCTTTACTGCTTGGTTAATTACTTTCATTGCCGTAGTTATCGGTTGGGTATTTTTCAGAGCAGTAACTCTGGATGGTGCGCTTATCATAATTAAGGGCATGCTTGGCTTAAATGGCATAGAAATACCCAATGCAATCCTTACTCGTACAGGCTCACTCGGGAGCATATTACAAGCTTGGGGAATAACACCATCCAATGGCGGTAAAGTATTTGTAATGACTTGGTTGTGGAATAGTGTTTTATTAATATTTGTACTAACACTGCCAAATATCCAAGACCTATTTTTCAAAAGACAGGGTACATTAAGCAAGTTCAACTATGAAAGTCGAAGCACCTTCTGGCCCGCTAGGCAGCTAATTTTAGGCTTTACTTGGGCCGATACTCACCGATGGGCACTATTTTCTGGAGCCTGTTTAGCGTTAGGCATGTTAACTCTTTCACAAGTCAGTGAATTTTTATACTTCCAATTTTAGGTCTAGTGGCAGCAATGAAATATATAAGCACATACTTCACCAGTTTCGCTATCGTACTTTTTTCCATAGCGACATTTAACTGGTTTATCGACCCTTTCGCTATGTTTTGGTCTCCGCAAATAGATGGAATTAACCAAATAAAACCAGAAGCAGGTAAACGTTCACGCATAACTAAAGCCTATCAAGTGCATAAAGTTAAACCACAAATATTAATTATTGGTAATTCACGAGTCGATATGGGCTTGAATCCACAGAGTAATCATTTTGCAGGTAAAATCGTTTATAACCAAGGCATGCCTGGTGCTGGCGTTGCCATGCAGGTTGATTATGCTATAGATGCCATTAACAACAACGACACCATAGAGCAGCTGCTTGTTGGCGTAGATTTTCTCGATTTCTTATTAAGTGAGCAACAGGTAACTAACTTCAAAGCCGAAATTAATCATCATGCCCAACCTAGTTACGCCTTTAGACTCGATTCAGCTGATAATGATGATAACTTTGCAAGGATTAGTCGCTTTAAAGAAAAAATGGCGATGGTATTTTCTTTAGACGCATTTAGCGCCAGCATAAGTACTATATCTCAGCAAAAATCTATGGCAAGCAGCATCAATGCCAACGGCTTTAATACGGCATTATCTTACGTTGCGATTATGAATAGCGAAGGAATCAAACCGCTTTTCAGACAAAAATTGCAAGAAATATCTGCTCGACTAACAAGAAACCCATGGGTTATTAAAGCACAAAATACTCCTCCGTATTCGCCAACCTTTGCCCACTTAGGTCGATTAATTAGCATCGCTAAACAACGAAAGATCAATATCACTTTTTTTATTAATCCTTATCATTACAGCTACCTGAACACCCTAGCGGATAACAACCAGTGGCATAACTTTCAAGTATGGAAAGAGACTCTAGTTCATTACCTTAACGTTACGCAGGGCGAGGATTTCATTTTATGGGATTTTAGTGGCGTCAGTAGTTTTGTTAATGAAATAGTGCCACTAACTAAACCTAAACAGCAAATGCGTTGGTTTTGGGAACCTGCACATTATCGCAAAGAGTTGGGGGAGAAGATGCTTGCAGTCATATTAGTTAAAGATAGATCAACTAATAATAATTTTGGTAAAAGGCTGACCGTAAGAAATATTACAAGCTTACTTAAAACAAATAAAAACGGCTTACAAG
>NZ_JABSOV010000194.1 GCF_013215345.1 Colwellia sp.
GACTTTGTTGTGTTCATTTAATTAATTGGCCACCAACAACAATCAAACGCACTAATAATTCATTAACTAGTTAAGTTATCTCGCTTATAACTGAAGAGTTGCAACCGCAAGACTTTACCACTGACTTTGCCCGTGAATTGATTTATTGCCTTTACAACCGTGGCTCAAAACAACAGGCAGGGGTTGTACGCAGTGATTTAATATCTATGTGCATATATGCCATCGACTTTGATAACTCTCCTGAGCAATTAAAAAAATAAAATCGTTATGGCTTAACAAATAATCCCATTCGAAATATTAGTTTTTAGGTACCTAAAATGCCAGTGTTTCCCCGCGCGACTTTATGCGAACATGCAAAACGTTAATGGGCGCGGGGATTATCAGTAACGAAATACGAGATATATTGCAGCAACATGATAAATCGGACGTATCTGCGATTCATTATGATAGATATAACTAGATAAATGAGAAGCGCGCAGCCCTGAATACGAGGATAGCCATTTTTAATGGAAAGGGTAATAAATAAAAAATCATAACAAATGCAATAACATAGAGAGGCTTAACACGACAGGAGTACTTCATTCAATAGCGCGTAATGCCTTGTAATGTTTTTATTCGTAACAAAGCGTTACAGTTTTCCCTGTTGTATTTGTTTTTTAAAGTGTACCAGGTCAAATGTACTGGTTTCATTTACAGTTAATAATTGAAGGGCTCTGATAAAACCTGGAAATTATTAACTGTCTTTTTTTAACTTTAAATTTTAAGGGTTCAATCATAATGGAATTATCCGGTGTGAATAGCAGTAAACTTCAAAGTTCTGAAAAAACTTCAACGACAAAAAAAGCAGACACAATCGTAACACCTGAGCATGGTGGCGGTGGTGTATATGTTCCTCCCAAAGTTAATGATTCAGTGACAATAAGCGCTGAAGCTTCAAAAGCGCTAAATGATGATCAGGTTAAGTCTTTTCATGGTGGCGGCGGCGTATACGTTCCACCAAAGAAAGGTAACTAAGCATAAGCAAGGACTTTAATGAATGTACTTCGATTTACTTAACAACCCCGATACCGTAAAGCTAATAGACTTTTTAGTAATGTTAGGTTTTATCGGTGTATTTGTTTTAAGTTATAAAAACTGGCGGGTTAATCCATCGGTTTTTATTTGTGGTATTATTCTTTTTAGCTGCTTTGTGGTTGCAAATAATACCTTTGAATATTTCTGGCTGACTGATAATACTCAACCAGACTATAACTTCTATCTACGCTGGCTTGAGTATGATGTATTAGCAATAATTTCTATCATTACTGTACACTTAGTTACTAGAGTTAAATTTCACAAAGCTACATTCGCAATCATGTATTTACTTGCTATTAATACGATTACATATTTAGCAATGCATATTGATATTATGGTGTTAGAAAACCGAGAAAGTTGGTGGTTATGGACCTGGTATACACCAAGTACTTTATTGGTTGAATTATCAATAATAATAACTTTAGCAACCATATCGATTTTAGAAATTAGAAAGCAGGTTATAGCGGGGTAGGGATAAAAATAGAAAAGATATTTTTATTTGAAAAGGAAACTAAGTATGCTCATTCTAATGTGATGCACCGGAAGAATTTTAACTTGAAATACAGCCAAATGGTAAAATCGCTTAACTAGCACGTTCACTACCTACAGCTTTGGCTGTAAGGTCAAGCTAATCAATTCAAATCAAGCAAACTAAGTTGTTTATGCCTAGGCAGTCTCTTAAGAAAAGCAGCAGCCACTTGTGCATTAGTCATTTTCGGTAGGTTCAAGTAATGATAAAAACCTATCGTAACCCGAAAGTTTGAGCCACATTCTTTGCTATTGCTACACGAACAATACAAATGTGTAACGTGCGTGCTTTGCTTTTCTCTTGAAATTACATACGCTTTTTTTGACGGCTAGGACAATTTACGCGAGCCATAATCAACACCAAACCAATAAAAGATAACTGTGATTATATACAGTCACAGAATTCTGCAATAATAATCTCTCAACACTCAAAGCATAGAAAAATTCACTCCTCTTCGCCTCCCGATTTCGTGCAAAAAACAGACGTATGTGACGTTGGGTATTTCACTAATGGATTGTCTGTATTAAGGTGCTTTGCCGTCAGTTAGCTCTTACGCTGTTAATGCACATACTTGGTTGGCCGTACTATTATCACAAGCCGCTGTTTTCACTATCCAAAATGCAGTGCAGTTAAGTTATCTAATGACTTAAAGCCAATAACAGCTTAATATAAATAAAAGCTAAACGGATTTTTGATCTGTTTAGCTTTTTATTTTCTATACGGCCTCTGCCGGTATAAAATCTGCTTATATTTTTTTTGTATGTGTTTGATAATTTAAGGTTTATTTTATTTATGTGTGAGCTCTTAGCGATGAGTGCCAATGTACCAACAGATATCTGTTTTAGTTTTAGTGGTTTAATGCAACGAGGTGGTAATACCGGGCCGCACAGAGATGGTTGGGGAGTGACGTTTTATGAAGGTAAGGGCTGTCGTAGCTTTAAAGATCCTATGCCAAGTGCACATTCCCCTATTGCGGAGCTGGTTACTAAATACCCGATGAAAAGTGAGGCGGTAGTCTGTCATATTAGACAAGCTAATTCAGGTGAGGTCTGCCTTGAAAATACCCACCCATTTGTTCGACAAATGTGGGGGAAGAATTGGACCTATGCTCATAATGGTCAATTAAAAGATTTTGCTAGTGAACTACCTATTGAATTTCACTTACCTATTGGCACAACAGACAGTGAACATGCTTTTTGTTGGATACTTGATCAATTGCACTTAAAGTTCGGCGCTAAGCAAGTTGCGGCTAAAACCTTGTTTGCTTTTGTTGCCTCACTGGCGGCAAAAATCGATAGTCTTGGCGTTGGCAACATTATTATTACCGATGGTGAATACTTGTTCGCTTATTGCTCTAATAATTTACATTGGCTTACCCGTAAAGCTCCTTTTGGTCAAGCAAGCCTTATAGACGCGGAAATGGCGGTGGACTTTAAAAAAGAAACCACTAACAATGATGTTGTTACCGTTATTGCCACCAAACCACTGACAGATGATGAGACCTGGCATAAAATGGTACCAGGTCAATGGCAGTTATTTTGTTTAGGAGAGCTAGTTGCAGGTGATATCACTAGTGCTGGTGTTAGTGCAGATATTCGTACTGATGAAGAAAGTGGTTAATAGATAGGGTTAATAACATGCAGCTTTACTCTTTTTTTAGCTAACATCATAGAAACTCCATGCGATAAAGCGACTGATTTTTTGTCCTTGAGCCATGTTAATGACTTTAACTTGGCTTGCTTGGGCTTTTTTTAAGCTGAGCTTTAGCTTCGATATATGATCTTTTTTCGAGACCAGACAAGTAAACCAAAGTACCTGTTTTTGATAAGCCTTACTCTCTTTAATCATTTTACCAATGAAAGCTAATTCGCCACCGGGGCACCAAAGCTCAGCTTTTTGTCCTCCAAAATTTAGTTGTTTGCTTTGCGCTTTAGCAGGAGTCTTCGCTTTATTCAAATTTTGCCACTTTCGGCTAGTGCCTTGGCTAGCTTCAGCTAAAGAACGATGAAATGGCGGATTACATAGGGTTAAATGATAAAATTCATTCTCAGCAATAATACCATTAAAGATATGATTGCTATCTTCTTGTAAACGACAGGTAATCGCTTTATCGAGCGTCTTATCAGCAGAGACTATCTGCTTGGCAACTTTTATAGAAATAGGGTCAACATCTGAAGCGACAAAGTGCCAACCATATACTCTTTGCCCTAGCAGGGGATAAATGCAACTTGCCCCTGTGCCTATATCAAGCACCTTCACCTGTTTTTCATCACCTTTAAGTGCTTTAGGCGTCGTCGCAAGTAAGTCATGCAGATGGTGAATATAGTCTACTCTTCCTGGGATTGCAGGGCATAGATAGCCCTCAGGTATGTCCCAAAAATTAATGTTATAGTCACTTTTTAATAATGAAAAATTCAGGGCTTTAATAGCCAAAGGATTTGAAAAATCTATAGTATCTTGATTATTATATTTATTTTTTATAATAAAAGGCGATAATTTAGTATTAGCTTTCACCAATGCCTTAAAATTATAACCCTGTATATGTCGATTTTTTTTATGCAAAGTAGCACCGTTAGAATAAAAAGATGATTTGAATAGCGGCTTGCTTAATTACTACTTGGCTTTTGGCCAATTTTAAAATAGCCATTACTGGTAAATTGTACGACCTGTTGGCGTTTTTTACCCAAGAGAATAGGACCATCATCCATAAACAAAAAGTTTTTCCAACAACGCTTGAATATCAACCAGTTTGTTTCTATTACATTGTCTCGTGAGCTACAGTAATAGACTACGGTATTTTGATCCCAGTCCAGATGCTTTTCGATTAGCTCAGGTAGGGCTTGTTCATTACTGTCCCAAAGACCTTCCCATTTTCCTTGCTCTAACCAGTTGCTTTTATCAGTAGGCCAATCGCCTTTTTTGAAAAAGTCGGGGTGATCTACTTGGCGAGAAATAAAGGTATCCCATACAATATTGGCGCGTTCAATATTCATAGGTTTTATTTTTGCTAGGTCAGATTCTACAATAGGTAAACTTTTATGCTTGAAAATCCAAGCATTTTTTAAACTCTCTAGGGGCAGGTAATTCATTAATATCGCTCAAAAAGGAAAACAAGGTAATTATACCCAGCAATTGCCAAATAAAAAAGCGCTACATAACCTCAACTCTGGTTAATGAATGTTTGATACTTGCAAAGTAACTATTAATATCAATTGGTTGCAATACCAATAAA
>NZ_JABSOV010000195.1 GCF_013215345.1 Colwellia sp.
CTTCTTAAGCAGAACTCAGGTTATATAACAACACTTCAGAAATACAGCCTAATACGTTATCGACTGATACTCATGGTACCAACAATGTAAATTTCGCTATATTGGACTTCTTTGGTTATACCTTTGCTCCTCGATACGCAAAAATGAAAAAAGTGTTTTTAACTTATTTGAAGTGTCTGAAGAAGATGGCGGTAGCATTCAATTGATAAAAGAAATCAACCATAAACTCATTACTGAAGAGTGGGATGAAATTCAACATATCCTATGTTCATTGAGCCGAAAGACTACCACGCAAAGTACTATTATTAGAAAGTTGAGTAACGGTAATAGCCGCACATTGTCGGCCCTTCAGGAATATGATCGCTTGATTAAATCAATTTACGTTCTGGAGTATGTTGATAATTCAACGCTGCGCCATTATGTTCAACAAGCCTTGAACAGAGGTGAGGCATATCATCAATTAAAACGGGCTATAATGTCAGTTAATGGTAATAAATTTCGTGGCGGCAATGATTACCAAGTATCGCAATGGAACGACTGCGCTCGACTCATTTCTAATTGCATTATTTACTATAATTCAGCACTGCTTTCCGCATTTTTGCAAATCCAAGAAAGAAACGGCAGGCAAGACATTGTTGAACTTATTTCAAGACTCTCACCTGTTGCTTGGCAGCACATTAATTTAAACGGCGAATATTCCTTTAACAAAGGCAAGAAAGAAATAGATTTGGTCAGTTTGCTAAGTGATATTGAACCGCTTGATAGGGATAACTCCGATAGAGCGGTATAGTAAAATTTAATATTCATGCTAATAATAAATAAGGCATTTTATCCGTGTAATGGCGTGTAATGTTTTTTTTATAATTATTGGACTATCTTTTGTTTGTAAGGAATAACAAGCAGCACCAAGGAAGGGAAGCACTCACTTAATAACCCCCTCCCCCTATGGTTCTACTTTCTGTAACTTTTTACACAACGCGCATTTTGTAAAAATTAAGCCTTGGGTTTTATTAATTATAAAATGCTAGGTTGTAACTGAGTGGCTCTTTAACAGCTAATACGGGTGTTAAAAGACCATGAAACTATAAAGAGATAGTGTGGATAAAGACCACTGTCCTTTAACACCATGTTATAGGCAATAAAGAAAGCCTATAACATTATATTTGATAAAGGAAATGAAAATGAGATTTAGTCAACAGAAAAAAGAAGAATCGATAAAAGCATTCGGTAGTATTAAGAATAATGTATATCGAAAGCCTATGATTTCGTAGTGTGAATAATAAAAACGTAAATATACAACTGCGCAAGGCGGGTGGTTGTTCATTAAAAATGGAGTTTATATCTATGAGTGACAATTCTTTTATCGGTTCTCAGGCGTTCAATCGTATTGCTTCAGCGCATGAAACGGTTATTCCAAATTCCGGCTCATTAACCCTAGCCATCCCTGTTGTCAGTCTAGTTGGGGTCAATAAGGGTATTGCTCTCGACGTATCACTTGCCTACTTTATGGGGAAGGTAGGCAGGCTTGGTTTACCCGATAATTGGACCTTTGGACTGCCTTTTTTAACCCCGAACGACTCATTAGAAGTTAATGGTGTGCGGTATATTATCGACACCAGCTGGAAGGATTCTACCGGTTATGCTTCAGGCTTGAAGTATGAAAATAATCATGGTCGCTCGTTTGTTAGCAGTCTTGTACCCGTTGCATTGCCTTACGGTTCTTACCCCGCCACTTATCAATATGTTTATTCTGATCCCGATGGCTCAAAGTGCTACTTTGATTCGGTCGGCAATCTAGTGATGAATACAGATTGTTACGGTAATTATATTTATTACGCCTACCTCAATAACGGTGCATTACTTGATTCCATTGTGGATAGTTTTGGTCAAAAAACAACATTTGGCTATAACCCAGGTTTAATGGTTATTACAACCCCGGACGGTCGGCAAACAAGCCTTAACTATTCTAGCGCTGGCATTAGCAGTATCGTAGACCCGCTGGAAAATTCGATTACCTTCGGTTACACCCAGCAGGGTAGTTTTAATGTGATCGATACAATTACCTATCCATCAGGTAAGACGACATATGTGAGTTATACCGCTCTCAGTTTTTATAATGCGTCTCAACAGACAGTGTCTTTACCGGCGGTATCGGATTTAAAATATGTCGATGCCAGTAATAATTTGTTGAGCCACTGCCATTATGCTTATGGCACCAACAGTGGCGGTAATACCTTCACCGGATACAACGCGCAGTTTACCCTCTCGGGTTCAGCAGATGGTTTGCTGGACAGCAATAACACGCTTTATCTTTACGATGTTCAGGTGAGTAAGCTCGATGAACAGGGCAATATACTGTCGCTAGAAGATGTTTTTTATAGTTTTGCTCATGTCCCGGTGACGCACAATACCTATGTTTACGATGCTGCGGGCAGCCAAAATGGCTTTTCTCAAGTGGTGTCGACGTATAATCTTACACCTGATAAACACAATCAGCAGCCAAACTATTTGTCCCCCAAAGATACCGCCCAAAGCTTTTTCTTAACTGCCAGCGCTAGCGCTATACCGAAGATAAAGTTGGCGATGGAATATGATGAGTTTGCTAATACGACGTCGAAGATAACCAGCTCCTATGATACCGCCAGCGCTCAGTATATTACCCAGGTAACAGAGATATCGAGTTATTTTAGCCAATCTGGCGTGAGCAACTTGACGCTGGTCGATACGTCGACCAAAGCCGATAATGTCGCCGGTCAAACGGCGAGGACACAAAACACCCTAACCCCAGACAATAATGCCATTGCCACATCAGCAATTACGTTTAAAAATAAGGGCGATGCTACTTGGAATGACTGGAAAGAACAGTTGATGACATTTGATGATCAGGGTCGTGAATTGTCAGAGGCGCTTAAGTGGACTAAACCAAATTCGCCGGGTATCCAAAGTGCCAGTGCCCAATACAGCTACCTTTATGACGCGACGACTTTTAGTGTGACGACAACCATCACTAATTCACTGGGGCTAATATCATCACATCAAACAAGCACAATGTATTCAAAGCCGCTAGCCGAAATTCAGTCTTCGGGTGCTAAAACGCTTTACAACTACGATGTGATGGGTCGGGTGACGAGTAAAACCTTACCTTCAGGATCAGCGACAACATATAGCTATAAAATATTTGCCACTGACGGAGAAAATAGCAGCTTAGAAACGACCGCACTGGGTTATCAGACCAAACTAGTCCGCGACGCATTGGGGCAAGAAATAACGCGCTTGGATAATGGCAATGCCGCGCCTACCGATACCTTAAGAACACTCTCTGCAAAGCAGTATGATTTACTGGGTAATGCTATTTCTGAAACGGATATTTTTGGTAATGTCACCAGCAAGTTGTTCAACTCGCTGGCAAAACCAACCCAGTCTATCGATCCACTGGGTAACAAGACCGTAATCAGCTACGATTTTACGACTAATAGCAGTACCAGTTCGCTTAACGGTATTATTCAGCAACAGCTCACGCTTGATAATTATGGAAAAACACTGCTTAAGGACGTTCTGCCAAATACCACTAATATTGATAAAAATTCCCAGTACACCCTGCGAACGATCTCTACTTATAGCGGTTTTTCAGAGCTCCTAAGCGAAACGGTGAGCCAAGTTAATAGCAGCGTCGTGACTGAGATTAATCAAAAGGGCTTTGCCTACGATATTGAATCAAAGAATATAAGTGAATCCTTTAGTGCGCCAGATGGTACGGCGTACACCAAAACGTTTGTATTGGACCTCAATAAAAAAGAACTTTCACAAAGTAAAATCGGCAGTTATCCCGATAAAAGTAGTCTCGACTATCAAGGTGATGTAGCTAGCTATAACTCGCAAGCTCAATTAACTAAATTGACAAACAATCTCGAACAGTCGGAGTCTTATAGCTACGACGATGATGGCAGGTTAGCGGCTAAGACTCTTTTTGATGGCTGTGTTATCTCTTATGAGTACACGCCAGATGGTCAGCGCTCAAAGCGGTCGTGGGATGAGAGTGGTACGGCGTGCGCAACGCAATACGCCTATGATGCGTCTGGCAGGTTAATCAGTACCAGCGATACCAGCGGTGTCGTTTCAACGGTTTATTCATTGGATAGTATCGTCACTGGTATTTGCTATCCGGATAGCAAATCATTGAGCTATACGCTGGATAAGTACAGCCGAAAAATCATTCAAAAAGACATTTCATCGCTTGAAACAAAGTATCAATTTAATGCCCTTAACCAGCTGCTAAGCGTGGCCACCAACGGTGACACACTTAGCTATAGCTATTCTTCGGATACCACTAAAAATAGCCGCTTGGGCGCGCTAAAGAGTATTTCTCTGGCTGGCATATACACTGAAACGTATACCTATGATGCGCTCGATCGTAAAATTGGCACCAATAAGCTTGATGATGCGGGCAAGATTTTACTCGACGAAGTCAGTCAATTTACCCCGCTCAATCAGGTGAGCTCGAGCGTGCTCTCTTCTGAAAAAAGTTCGGTAGATAAGCTCAATCATCAGCGTAGTTATAGCTATGATGCGCTGCAGCAGCTCGTCAGCGATATCACTAACAGTGGAGCTACCGTTATAAACGATGAGAGCTTTATCTATGATGGCAATCATAATGTGTTGGCGAAAACCGTTAATGCCGAGGTAACCACCTATACCTACAATAGTATCGATCAACTG
>NZ_JABSOV010000196.1 GCF_013215345.1 Colwellia sp.
GTTATCACTTACATGACTATGTTGTTAAGACCGTTGAAAATGCTCACTAATGTCAATAGTGAATTTCAACAAGGCATGGCCGCTTGTGTCAGTATATTTTCGATACTTGATCATGAAAAAGAAAAAGATAATGGTAACAAGACTCTTGATAAAGCTTCGGGTGCTTTGTCTTTTAATCATGTTAATTTTTCTTATGGCATTTCCAATAGTGAAAGTGATAAAGAACCAGATGCTAAATTAGCCTTAAATGACCTTACTTTCGACTTAGCCCCGGGTGAAACTTTAGCTTTAGTGGGGCGCTCTGGCAGCGGAAAATCAACTGCTAGCTCATTATTGTTACGTTTCTATGATGCTACTAGCGGCGAAATATTGATTGATAATACTAATATTGAACAGTTTAAATTAAAGGACTTACGTAAGCAATTTTCCTATGTATCGCAACAGGTTGTCTTGTTTAACGATACTTTAGCCAACAATATAGCTTACGGTAAGCCTGATGCCAGTGAAGCTGAAATCATTGTTGCAGCAAAAAATGCGCATGTAATGGAGTTTGCTGAAAATATGGAGCATGGCCTAGAAACCAATATTGGTGAAAATGGCGCCTTACTTTCCGGTGGACAAAGGCAGCGTGTCGCCATTGCCCGAGCTTTATTGTGTGATGCACCTTTTTTGATTCTAGATGAAGCCACCAGTGCGTTAGATACCGAGTCTGAACGTCATATTCAAGATGCATTGCAAACCTTACAACAAAACCGCACCTCAATAGTTATTGCCCATCGCTTATCGACCATTGAAAATGCCGATAAAATTATTGTAATGGAGCAAGGCAAGATTGTTGAACAAGGTAACCATCAAAGCTTATTAGAGAAGCAAGGTGCCTATGCAAAATTACATAGCTTTCAGTTTGAGTAAGGAAAGCTTGTTATGCGCTTAATTGAAAAAGTGTGGTTTAACAGCCATCCAGCTAAGTGGTTATTGGTACCTTTATTACTGCCTTTATCGGTAGTTTTTTGGCTATTAAGTTACTTAAGGCGCTTCAATTTTAAAGTCGGTTTATCTAAGGCTATAAAGTTAACTAAACCTGTTATCGTTGTCGGTAATATCGGTGTCGGCGGTAATGGTAAAACCCCAGTGGTAATTCACTTGGTCGAACTGACTCGCTCTTTGGGACTAACCCCTGGAGTGATCTCTCGTGGCTATGGTGGAGAGGCACCGCAATACCCTTATCTAGTGACTTCAAATTCAACACCAAGAGAAGCCGGTGATGAGCCAGTACTAATCCAGCAACGTTGTCAGGTACCTGTTGCCGTTGGTAGCGATCGAATTGCCAGTGCTGAGTTACTCATTGCTCAAGGTTGCGATATTATTATTAGTGATGATGGTTTGCAGCATTATCGTCTAGCGCGTGATGTTGAGTTGATTATTGTTGATGGTAAGCGTTTATTTGGTAATGGCTTATTATTACCTGCGGGGCCATTACGAGAAGGGCAGTGGCGCTTAGCAACAAGTGACTTGGTCATTTATAATGGCGAAGTTGCGAATAGTGCTAAGAATTTATGTCCCTCTATACAAATGAGTCTGGCGGCAACAGAGCTTTGTCACCTTAAAACAGGTGAACGCATTAATCTGGTTGATTTTATTGATTCCCACGCTTGTGTTAACGCTATTGCGGGTATTGGCGCGCCACAACGCTTTTTTGATACCTTAAAAAAACATAACTTTGTCATAGAAATTCAACAAAGTTTTGTTGATCATCACAGTTTTACCCTTGCTGATTTTCATGGCTTTGATGATAATATACCGTTATTGATGACGGAAAAAGATGCGGTGAAATGCCGTGGCTTTTGTAAACCCAATTGGTGGTACCTACCTGTTGATGCAATATTTTCTCAAGCAGAGCAGCAAGTATTACGAGATAAAATTAAAGCCGCAATTCCCCGTGGCGTTCATAAATAAAATAGAGAAACGATTATGGCTTTTGATACAAAATTAATGGAAATCCTTGCCTGCCCAGTATGTAAAGGTAAGTTAGATTATGATAAAGCAGCAAAAGAGCTAATTTGTCATTTTGATCGACTTGCTTACCGCATTGAAAAAGATATTCCAGTACTACTTGAAGGCGAAGCTCGCGAAATCCAGTCAAACCAAGCTACTGAACAGGATGGTTAATTATGTCAGCTAGCCATATAAACGCAGCAACTACTGATTTTATCGTTGTAATTCCGGCCAGATACCAGTCGTCACGCCTACCGGGTAAGGTGTTGGCAGATATTAATGGTAAACCAATGATCCAATGGGTTGCTGAAAAGGCTCAATTAAGCGGCGCGCGTAAAGTCATTATTGCTACAGATAATGATGAAGTTGCTGCCGTTGTTAAAGGTTTTGGCGGTGAAGTGTGTAAAACACGCGCGGATCATCAGTCTGGCACTGAGCGCCTTGCTGAAGTTATGCAACAATA
Organism: Colwellia sp.; assembly: GCF_013215345.1. Classification (GTDB taxonomy): domain Bacteria; phylum Pseudomonadota; class Gammaproteobacteria; order Enterobacterales; family Alteromonadaceae; genus Colwellia. Next base: position 2,459 of record NZ_JABSOV010000196.1, read on the forward strand.
TCAATTTAGTGATGAGCAAATTATCGTTAATGTGCAAGGTGATGAACCTTTTATTCCGCCAGAAAATATTGCTCAAGTAGCTAATAACTTAGCAAACCAGCAGCAAAATCGTGATGTCGCACGTATGTCGACTTTAGCTATCAAGATTGACTCTGTTGATGAAGCCTTTAACCCTAATGCCGTTAAAGTGATACTCGATAAAGATGGTTATGCTTTGTATTTTTCTCGGGCAACTATCCCTTATGATAGAGAACGTTTTTTAACGGCTAATGCCAGTACTGAGGAAAATATTCGTGCCATAGGTGATTTTTACTTAAGACATGTGGGTATTTATGCTTATCGTGCAGGTTTTATTAAAGACTATGTCAATTGGCCAACAAGTGAATTAGAGCAAGTCGAAGCCCTTGAGCAGTTAAGAGTTTTATATCAAGGAGAAAAGATTCACGTCGCGGTAGCCAATAGTCACGTGCCTGTTGAAGGTGTAGATACTCCAGAAGATTTAGCTAAAGCAAGAGCGTACGCAGCTAGCTTGGTATAAATTAAGCTAATTAGACCATATCATTCGATGTGGTCACTTCGTTGTGCTAAAGAGTTAACGCCCCTAACCTCATAATATATTTGTTTTTATCCTAAAGTTCATATAGTTTGTCTGGTTCATACTGTTCTGGTCAAGCAGCATAAGACACATTTATTGTGGACTGTTCAAACTCAATTGGAGAACAATCATCATTTGATGTATGCAGCCTGATCTGATTGTAATATCGGATATAAGCCTCAACATCTTCTTTCAAACCTTGGCGTGTTAAATGATAAATATTTAACAACCATTCATTTTTCAAACTACCAAAAAATCGTTCAACAACCGCATTATCCAAACAAGCTCCACGACCACTCATTGAAGCAGTAATATTATTGTTTTTTTAGCTGCTTCTGAAAACGATGGCTAGTATATTGTGAGCCTCGGTCACTGTGAAATATTAGCCCTTTAGTCGGGTTCCTTAAGTTAAGCGCCATTTACATAGCTCGTTCTACCAAGTCAACGGTCATGCGCTTATGGATTGCCCAACCGATAATACGGCGAGAGTATAAATCCATAACAATCGCTAAGTACATCCAGCCTTGACCCGTTCTGAGGTACGTCACATCGCCTGCCCAAATTTGATTAGCGTATTTTGGGTTAAAATTCTGATCAACAATATTATCGGCAACACTATGGCTATGCTTGCGCATTGTTGTCACTTTATAAGCAATGCGCTGTTTAACTTGTAAACCAAGTTTATCCATCAAACGAATAACTTTATCACGGCCAACCTCAAAGCCTTCTTTACGCAGTTTTTTCATTAACTGCCTAGAGCCTAAACTTTGTCGGCTTTCTTTAAATAAGACTTTGGTGCGTCTGTACAGCATCAGCTCTGATTCACTAATAATTTTAGCTGGCCGATTGAGCCAAGAATAATAGCCGCTCCTGCTAACATTCATGACATCACACTGCTTTTTTACTGGAAAAGTGCCTTCGTTCTTTTTAATAAAGTTAAACTTCACTTCATTTATCTTGCGAAGAAGGCACTGGCCTTTTTTAAAATTTCTTTTTCCATACGCAGTTGCTTGTTTTCTTTACGGAGTTTCATCAACTTACTACGTTCATCATTACTTAAAACATTACCGGCTTGTTTTTCTTCAAACTGTTGCTTCCAGCCATAAAGTAAATTTGATCTGATCCCTAAAGACTCTGCTGCATCAGGGACTGTGTAGCCTTGATCTATAACTAAAGCTACAGCTTCTTCTCTAAATGCTTTCGTATAAGTTTTGTATTGTCGTTTTTGATTCATAAACACCTCGATTAACTAGGATATTATCCTTTATCAAAGTGTCCAATGCCATTAGATCAGATCATCAGGCCAGTGATGCCGGTATTCGACAGCAATTTGAGTGTGAAGTGTTTTCTTGGGGATATTTACCGCTCGCTTACTCGGCGCGCTGCTTTACCGCTCG
>NZ_JABSOV010000197.1 GCF_013215345.1 Colwellia sp.
AAAAAGAAAATGGCAGGGCTAGACGATAATTATCGCTCAACCCTGCTAGAGTCTGGGATTAAAATGCGCTAGCCGTGAGATAAATGCTGAGCACAATATACTTTTTCAGTCATCTTAGTTACCATTCGCGTCATAATTTTTAACCAATGTCTTTAGAGTCTTTATGCTTTTTTTATCACTGATTTTTGTCGGTGCCTTTTTATTGTTTCAAGTGCAACCCTTAATAGCCAAAGTAATTTTACCTTACTATGGTGGCGGCGCAGCGGTATGGACGGCTTGCTTGCTATTCTTTCAAGCATTTTTATTACTTGGTTACTTCTATGCCCATAAACTCAGCAAATTAAAAGTAGTTAAAACACAGTTTGTACTGCACACCACTTTGCTGCTGGCGAGTTTACTGGTCTTGCCCATTGGCTTATCTCAAAGTATCAGCAGTGAAAATAACCTATTAACAGAGTCACCCCTTGCCTCCATTTTGATCCAGTTGGTACTTGCCGTAGGTTTCCCTTATTTTTTACTGGCAAGTACCGGACCTTTGGTTCAGCGCTGGTTAACTTTTGTTGATAAGGAAAGGCTACCTTACAAACTGTACTCCTTGTCTAATTTTGCTTCATTGCTAGCGTTATTGAGTTTTCCTTTTGTCTTTGAGCCTTTACTTACCTCTGCGAACCAATCGCTATTATGGTCAGTTATCTACGCTATTTATGTGATGCTTTTTATCTTGGTGATGAAAAGAGTTTATGGACAACTTTCTAGTCCAGAACTTGACGTTGTTATGATGACGAGTGAGCTAAATAATAATGACAGTATCAGTAAGGTGTATTTAGCGTTGTGGGCAGGGCTGTCGGGCTTAGGTGTAATCTTATTGGTCTCAACAACTAATGCTATGACCCAGAATATTCCGCCGGTACCCTTTTTATGGATACTACCACTTTGCCTGTATTTGCTAACCTTTATCATCAGCTTTCATAGTCCTAAATGGTATGTTCGTTCTTATTGGTTTGCTTTATTCAGTTTGACTGCGGTATTAGCAATTTTTATGTTTTTCATTGGCTCGAAATTTGACATTATTTCGCAGCTGGTCATTTATTCTTGTATTTTATTTACCGCTTGTATGATCTGCCATGGTGAATTGGCGCGATTAAAACCGGGCGCTAATGGCTTAACCCTATTCTATTTAGTACTGTCATTAGGCGGCTTTTTAGGCAGTGCCTTTGTTGCCTTTGTTGCGCAGAATATATTTGACCAATTCTTAGAATTCCCTCTTGCGGTGTTAATGCTATTTTTACTTTTTGCTTGTTCATGCTGGGTGTTGCGCTGCCAGAATAAATGGTTATTGCCGCTCAGTTTGACCGCTTTTGTTTTACTATCGGTGCTGTTTGTCTATTTCAATCAATTATTTATAAAGAATGACATTCATAGCGAACGTAATTTCTATGGAATTTTAAGTGTTAAAGATATCAAGGTGGGTAATGAAGTTGAACGCCGATTAATTGATGGCAGTACATCTCATGGCACTCAGTCTCAACAAGAAAGTAAGCGTTATACTCCTTTAAGCTATTACCGTAAAGAAACAGGTGTAGCGCTCGCTTTTGCACAAATGCGCCATTATAAACAGTTAACATTAAAATCAGCTAGCTCTGTCAATGTTGGCTTTGTCGGTTTAGGCGCAGGGACGTTGGCAGCCTATGGTAAAAAGGGAGATAACTTTACCTTTTATGAATTAAATCCGGCAGTGATTGAGGCAGCAACAAGCTATTTTACTTACTTAGATGACTCTGCGGCAGAGATCAACTTACTGCTTGGTGATGCGCGTGTTTCATTAACGCAAGAGACAGTAGGTGAAGCAAGACCGCTTTTCGATCTGTTAGTAGTCGATGCTTTTTCGGGTGACAGTATTCCACAACATTTATTGACCCAAGAAGCGATCGCTCTTTACTTAAAAAATATGAGTGATTATGGCGTTATTGTCATTCATGTCTCGAACAGTCACTTAAATTTACTACCTTTAATGCGTGGCTTAGCAGCAGATCAACAGATGGCTATCCGATACTTTCATACCAGCGCTGAGCAGGCACATGAGCATGATACTCAATGGGTTTGGTTAAGTAGAAATGAGCAATTGATGAGTGATGTTCTTGTTAGAGCATATCAAAGCGATTGGCCTGATGATGAAGCTAACAAGGTATTATGGACCGATTCGCACAGCAGTTTAATGTCAGTATTAAAGTAGCTTTACCCGTTACCATTCAAAGTGCTCAAGCACTCTGCAACATTCATCTTGATTGGTAAAGGGTCCAAGTAATAGCAGAGGTACGCAGTAGTATAATAAGTAAGATAAAGGTTTTTATCTTACTTATTACTTATGAGCTATTACCAACTGCCGGTGTTTTCCATACTTAACCACGGCTCTAGGGGGGCTAGAGAGCCATTTTTTTGTAATAATTCGATAGCGATACCATCAGGGGAGTTAACAAAGGCCATGTGACCACAACGTGGCGGTCTATTAATCGTTATGCCTGCGTCTTGTAATTTTTGACATGTTTGATAAATGTCATCAACTTCAAAAGCTAAGTGGCCGAAACTACGTCCGGCAGAGTATTCTTCGGTAGAGCCCCAGTTGTAAGTTAGTTCAACTTCAGGGCCGCCAATTTCAGTGGCTAAGTACACTAAGGTAAATTTACCCGCGGCTACTTCAGTTCTTCTAGTCTCAATCAAACCCAGTTTATCGATATAAAAATCAAGGGATTTGTCTAAATCTCTAACGCGTACCATGGTATGTAAAAATTTCATAAGGCTCTCTACTTGCTAAAAGAAGGTTAAGTTAAATTAAGTTGGTCAAGTTGGTTAACTTGAATAAGAAGGCAGGGCGGCAATATGTCTTCGACCTTTCAGTTATACTATCACAGTGGTGAGTTGGCATTTAAAATGAAAGCCAATAAAAATGATGAAATAACCCCTGCTCTTGCCAGTGACAGTGCTGGTACTTTTACTCTACAATAGGCTTTTTTAAGATCATTTACATATAAGGAATCAAATATTATTGGTCTTATTTTCTGTTGTTATTGTCATTATCTCGGCAAACAAGTTTGTAGACTAAATAGCATTTTGGTAAAGTGCCCGGTAATAAAATAAAAACGATCTAAGACAAGTAGTTACTACGAAATAATAATGAAAGTTTATATAAACAATATTAATGTATGGCTACAAGGGCTAGATAATAGCTTATCGCTAACTTCATGGGCGAATAACGAATTAAAGCTAGCAGAAGACTTTATCATTCCCAAGCCTCAGTATTATCCTAAGGGGCAATTAAGACGATTAAGCCCATTTAGTAAGATTGCTCTACATTGTTTGGATATTCCAGCAGCATTAAGCCAAAACTTACCCTTAATATTTGCTTCTCAGCATGGTGATTTAGCCAAAACAATCACGTTAATTAAAGATGCGGCCTTAGGTGAAGACTTATCACCGACCAAATTCGCCTTGTCAGTCCATAACGCCACCTCGGGATTATTTAGCATAGCAACCAATAATACTGCGGCAACTACTACCATAAGCGCCGGAGCTAACACTTTTTTTGAAGGTCTTATTGAAGCTAGCATGCAGTGTCAGCAAACGAATACCCAGGTTATTTATAGTTATTGTGACTTAGATGTACCCGAGGAATATCGACAATTTGAGCAGGAAAAACCCGCTCGTTGCATCACTATGATCCTCTCGAGTAAAAGAGAAAATCATAATTTGGCCGCTATTGATATTGCCTTAAATAACGCTAAAGCAGACAGTGAAAATACCTCGCCAGCAGAGTTGAGCTTCATTCGACATTTTTACAGCAAAAACAATCAAACAATAGCAAGTGGCAACTATTTGATCTCACTGGACTTTAAGTCATGCAGCTAGCGAATTATTATTGGCGCTTGTTTGCCACTGGCCTGTGCTTTGTTAGCTTTGGCTTAGGCGCGCTATTTATTTCTTCGATTATATTTCCGCTACAAACGTTATTTATCAAGGATAAAAGCAAGCGCAGTAAAGTTGCGCGCTATACCATTCATAGAGCTTTTCGATTCTTTGTTTTTATGATGAAATTCTTTGGTGTACTCAGCGTGAAATTAGAAAACTTTACCCAGCTGGAAAATTTACGCGAGCATGTGGTAATTGCTAATCACCCATCACTTATTGATGTCATTCTAATTATTGCCTACCTACCTAATGCCGATTGTGTAGTGAAGTCATCATTATTTACTAATCCCTTTTTACGGGGGGTAGTAAAACGAGTGGGCTACATTGACAATAAAAGCGCTGAGCAACTCTTTATTGATTGCAAAAAAAGCTTGGCTTCGGGCTGTAATATTGTGGTTTTCCCTGAAGGTACCCGTAGCGAAATTGGCCAACCTCTGCACTTTAAAAGAGGGGCTGCGAATATCGCTGTGCGCTGCCAAGCAAATTATCAACCGATATTCATTTCAGTACAGCCAAGTACATTAACTAAAAATAAATCGTGGTATGATGTGCCGGATAAAAAGTTTGTTATCACTTTGACAGCTAAAGCAACAATTGATAACAGTGCGCATTTTGATGAGCAAAACCCCTCTTTAGCCGTGCGTGCATTGACTCGAGCAACACAGCAGTATTTTTGTAAGGAACTAAAACTTAATGACTGATCTTAAAGCAACATTAAAATCATTAATTATTGTAACG
>NZ_JABSOV010000198.1 GCF_013215345.1 Colwellia sp.
ATTTCTTTAAGTTGCCTTGCCAACGGGGACCATTTCGAGGGTCAAACATTGCGTAATAGACAGAATTTAAAGTTTCAGTTCTATCAAAGTTATTTGCGGCTACAGAAGCTGAGGTTAAACTATCGTTAGCTGGTGCTAAATTGCGTAAAGTACTTTGCAACGCGCTGGTTAACTGTAATTCATTATTAGCAGAAAAATACTCTCCGCCACCGCGTTTTGCTGTCTCAATTAATAAGCCAGCGGCATCATCAGCACCATCACTAAAACCAATGGTATGAGTTGATACAGTTTGCACACCATCAATATTTAAGTTTACATCGTAATTATTCATCCAACCGGCTATGGCAGGTAAGTAACTTGCCTTACTTAAATTTTCATCATTATAACTAGAGTTATCAAAATGTTCGTGGCTACCTGTAAAGGTAATAGTTTTTAATACACTAGCTCCATTTTCATCGATACCATCAGGAATTTTAGATGTTAATGCCGTGATTTTACTATCAGCTTGAGTATCATATGTTGGTTCACCATCGGTGATTAATATGATGTAGGCTTTATCAGTACATTCATCAAATGGAGTGATATATTCATTATCACTATTAATTATTGTAGAGTCAGCTATGGGTCTAGCTGAGTTCCTAGCATCATCGCCATATACTACCGCTTTACCAGAAAAGTACTGTTGTGCTTCATAGGTTGCTTCACACAAAGGAGTCCAGGTATACGCGGTAAGATCATTATCAATAATATCAATAAGAGTCACCTGATGAGATGCTGTCATTTCATTTATACCATAAACAACGCGACCACCATTATTTGGTGAACTATTCCATCTATTATAGTTGAATATTTCTAGACCAAACTCTATCCCGTCAGTTGTTTCAATAACGTTTGTGATACTTCTTATTGCTGTTTCTAAACGACTTTCCGTAATTTTGTTTTTAAGTGCACTATGATACCAGCGAAGATAATTTGCGGTATATAAGGTCACCAAAGGGCCAGACCAAGCAATTGCTGATTTACTTTCATCCATTGTATGGTAAACAGGATCTTTCCTTGTACCTAAATCATCGGCAGGGTAGCCAAGCGGTAAACCATCTATATTTTTTTCGCTACCGATATTGTCCGCTGTTTTGACATCGCCTTCACAATCAAGAACGTCAATGTTCAAACCATTATTATCTGGTATTTCTTCCCAAGTACCACTATTGCCTTTAATAGTATATTCACGAATATGTCCGGTATAAAAACCTTTTGTTTTTAAAGCTTCTTTAGAGCTTTCACAACTATTAATCGCGGCTAAAAAACGACGTCCGTCACTAGGGCTATCAGGTATAGTTGAAGTACCATCAACAGTACCTTTATTAAAATAGGTAGCATCATCATCATAGGCATGAGATGCCCCATCAGGGGGATAATAATCAGGCTCAGTTTGACCATCTCTGAGATAAGGTTCATCAACACTATGTAAAGTTCCCATGCTGCCAGAATTATCAAAAATAATAAGCACTTTGGTTTTTTGTGCTGACTGTCTAACTACGTCGCTAATATATAACTCAATATCTTCAGCAAGTGGCAAAGATGTAGTCACGAGTGCTGATATAGTCAGTAAACTTAACGTAATGAACCTTTTCATAATAAAACCCCAATAGAAACATGACTAGCCAATTCATAATTTATTAAAAATACGCTGGTTTTATTTCAATAAATGCTGGGCTATGCCTGAATTCACTTCCACCGTACTCGTTTTATTACGGCCATAACTTCTGCTTATTTGTATGCGTAATACGTTACAAGTAAACACCTGCGCTGATGAAGCAGATCTAGAATGGGGGCAATCTGCTTCAAGCTTAAATTCGTTGCTGGCAAGATCGAGCGATGCAGCATTAATATCACCATATTTGTTCGCATTAGTTAGCTCAGCTATGACATTTTTAGCTCCATCTTTAAAGGTTGCTATCGGCTTAGCAAAAGCATTATTACCAGAGCCACTGGTAACTTGTTTGAAGATAAACTCATCAACAGCACTAACGACTTCTTGGTCCGCAACCATTTTTTCTTCACTCGCACCAGACATTTTCATGTCTGTTGTAGTATTTTGCATTAATGCCGCAGCAACAGCAGTTAACGCAATTAAAAAAACTAGAGAAACGACTAATACTACACCTCGCTGTTTACTTTGTTTCACGGCCTTACTCATTTTATAAATACGACTTACCATAAATCGACCCTCGCATTATACAATGTCACTGTTGAGCTAAATAATAGGCGACGGTAATTATCGTTAAAAGTCACCGTCAAATCGCCTAACTGGTAGGTATTATTATTGGTATATTTGTTATCTTCAGCTATATTCCGTGCCAAAACAAAGATTTTAATAGCTATAATTTTAGTGCCTCCGGCATCATTCCATAACGCTTCTGTCATATCACTTGCCGGAATATAAGCATCCACAACGCCATAACCATCGGTATCGGGATCAGTATCAGCATCATAACCATACATAAAATGAATCATTTCAATACCATCTATAATGGGTGCAAAAGACATTCTTGTTGTCAATTGCCCTTGCATTAACACTGGTACAGTATTGCTACCTTGAGCTTCCTCTCGAACATAATATACATGATGCTGATATTGCCAAACTCGACCATTTTCAACTGCAGGCACGGCCCCACTGCCAAATAAAATCCCATCATTAGCGTTAGTAACCAAATGGTAATTTCCTGCATCTGCGCTTGCGATAGGAATTTGATTACCTTCAACATCTAGAATGGCACTGCCATCTGCCGCTCTTTGAATTAAGTCGCCTGCTAAAACTCTTTTCACTTGGATAACATCTGAACCAATTTTCGCGTCATTAAAGCAGCCCATAGGATTTGAACTGTCAACTATATCGCCCCAGATAGTACGAAAATGTCCTACCGCCACAGGAAATGATGCATTATTAACTCCTGCTCCAGCGCAATCATTTCCAGGTGCGACAAGCGTATGGCTTATAGTGGAAATATCAAAAACTCCGGTATAGTCTCCCCAGAAGTCTTGCTTTGAAATGTCATCCGTTAGCACGCTGATGGCAAAGCGACCATTTTCTTGTAATTCTCCATAACTCGAAGTTTCAGCGGTAGTCGTGCGCATGCCAATAAAAACACTTAACACACCAGACAAAATAACCAAGCCAATAGCCAAAGCGACAAAAACTTCTACTAAGCTAAAACCTTGCTGATATTTAAGATTATCTTGCTTCATATGTTGATTAATCTCTCATTCTTATAGCAGAAGAAAAAAGTACTAGAAGACAAATGCTTCAACCAATACTTGTCTACGTTTACTGCCCGTAGCGCCACAATTCTCAGTACTACCATTAACTAATTCGGATCTTCCCTGCCAAGTGATCACAACCGTTACGGCATTATTATCAACACTTACACAAGCTCGCCCATCAACCAAGCCGCCGGTATGATTAGTGCCACTTTTAACATCTGCCCCCATTAAAGCCATCTCCCACTCGTATTGATCATTGAGTGTCAATTCTGTCGTTGTGCATAAACTAGTACTTGTTTTACAACGTTTAGTCGGCACAGTATTTAAAACGTCCCCGTAATCTGTTCCTACATAATTAGCCAAAGCAGTGGCATCGTTACTGCGCATACGTTCAACGATATCTTGGGCTAAGCTAGAAGCTAATGAACGTTGCATGGCATCAAAGCTACCTTTTTTAGCGATTGCTTGCATAGCAACAGCACCTAAGATACCCGTAACCATAATAACCAAAGCAATTAGCACTTCGATAAAAGTCATGCCATTTTGAAGCTGAGTATGTTTGATAAAAGAAAAGCGACCTCTAATGTTTATCATTTGATAAGTTCCTCAAAAGCAATAAAAAACTATTATTTGTAAACAAAGCGCAAGCAGGCGCCACTATTTTCACTTTTAAAATATTGTTTAAGACACAAGAGAAAAGCACTGAGATAGTAAGTGAATATTTGAACCGTACGGAGTTTATATTTACTGGAAGGTGTACAAAAAATAGTGTTATATGGACGAAGCAGTTGCGCACCGGTCAAAATAACATCAACGTCAGCATACCTAGTAGTTTTCGATGCAAAGACGCGCAATACGGATAGAGTAAGAAAAACTATGAACTGTAATAAAAACATCATCATCCCTCCTATATTATCAGCTAGAGTCATAATATTTACGGTGGTTAAATTAGTCGAGAACCACGTATAAATCACTATATAATTAATATTTTCAATAAGTTATATGAATAGTAAGTATTTAAAAATATACAAATGCAAATGAAATTGAAATTGACTTAGATACAACTGAGTATGGGTAAATTTTTCTGTTTAAGCAAAACGAAAAAGGGAAACGAGGGTTATGAAACGGAATTGAAATGAGATAGGCAAAGTAAATTTGAACAGTAACAATCATCTAGCTGCTGTTAGTTCTCTCTAAATAATACTTAGGCAGAGGAATAGCAGCCAGTATACTGACTAGTCTTTTACTTTATTGCCGTTTGACTTTATTTAGCCACGTAAATAATTAACTAAGGTGCCGAATTTTGTTGAATTACTTTCAATTAACCAA
>NZ_JABSOV010000199.1 GCF_013215345.1 Colwellia sp.
GGCTGACAATGGTGCTATTTTATTACTGCTAAACGGTGTTGATGATGGGTCTAATGCCGGCGCTGAACTTGATGGCCAGCCATTATATTATGGTGAAATGCAAGTGGAAGGTCACAGCTGGTATATCACGCAAAAGTATGAATATCGTGATGCATCGTTCGAGGAGATTTTACACTTAGTACATGATTACGGCATAGGTGTTGACCAAGGTGCTGAATTTGATGGCGCGTTACCAGAATATCAAGCTGACATCCGCGGGGCGCAAGTAACAGCAGTATCAGCAAAGCTTTGGGCTTGGCCAGCAGCACAAGCAAATTGGTTAGCGGAGTTAACCGCTGAAAATAGTTTATCGCAAGAATACTTAGCATCGGTAGTTGATACTTATTATGGTCTATGGGGAGCATTTACTGGTAAATATGGTATGTGGGGAATGTATATTGCTAAAACCCGTGATGATTTGGCAACAACAGATCCACAAGGTGCAGCAATAATGGCTCATCAATTTTTCCACCCATATCTGACCTATAACGCTCGTATCGATGCAAGTTTTGTTGGTGATTTTAGCTTAAGCTTTAATAAGAGTTTATCTTATACAAACCACTCACAATACCTTAAAGATGTCACCTTAACAGGTAATAAGGATAGTAACGTAGTGGCGAACCAGTTTGATAACACTATTACCGGTAATGCTGGTATTAATACGGTGATATTTTCTGGTCAATCGACACAATATCAAATCACCAAAGAAAATGGTGCAGTGAAGGTGCAAGACTTACAAGATGATCGCGATGGTATAAATACCTTAGCAGACATTGAAAAGTTACAGTTTTCAGATAGTACTATTGAGGTAGCTTCTATTTAGTAAAGGTCTTTTTAAAAACTTAGCCTAAATAAGTCTGAGGAAGTAAGCACTATTTCATCGAGAAATAGTGTTTTATTCAATTTATTTCATTATTGCTTAATTAATCCAAGACTAATGGCGCAAAAAATCCGATAATTAGCGCCATTAGAGCCAGTCTATCGATCGGCTGCATACAACTTCGGAAATATATCAATGGAAATCAAAGTTAACTTTCTCGACAACCTTAGACTTGAAGCCAAGTTTGACGATTTTAGTGTCATCGCTGATCAGCCTATTCGTTATAAAGGTGACGGCTCAGCACCAGGTCCTTTTGATTACTTCCTTGCGTCATCGGCTATGTGTGCAGCGTACTTTGTTAAGGTCTATTGTAATTCTCGTGATATTCCAACGGATAATATTCGTTTATCACAAAATAATATTGTTGACCCAGAAGATAGATATAACCAAATCTTTCAAATTCAGGTAGAGCTACCTGAGAGCATTTCTGAAAAAGACAAAAAAGGTATTTTAAGGTCAATTGATCGCTGTACCGTGAAAAAAGTAGTACAGAAGGGGCCAGAATTTAAAGTTGAGGCCGTTACTAGCCTTGAAGAAGATGCGCAAGCTATGTTGATGCAACAACCTGAAGATGGCGCTAGCACTTTTATTTTAGGTAAAGATTTACCTTTAGAAGAAACTATTGCCAATATGTCAGGCCTTTTAGCCGACCTTGGCATGAAAATCGAAATATCTTCGTGGCGCAATATTGTACCTAATGTATGGTCACTGCATATTCGTGATGCCGCATCTCCCATGTGTTTCACTAACGGTAAAGGCGCAACGAAAGAAAGTGCACTTGCCTCTGCCTTAGGTGAGTTCATTGAACGCCTTAACTGTAATTTCTTTTATAACGATCAATTTTTCGGTACTGATATTGCCACTAGCGACTTTGTTCATTATCCCAATGAAAAGTGGTTTAAACCGGGCGGAGATGATGCACTGCCAAGCGATATTTTAGATGATTATTGTTTAGCTATATACAACCCTGAAGACGAGTTGCGTGGGTCAAACCTTATCGATACTAACTCAGGTATGGCGGAACGTGGCATTTGTTCAATTCCTTATGTACGCCAGTCTGATGGTGAAACGGTATATTTCCCTTCAAATTTAATTGAAAATTTATTTTTAAGTAATGGCATGAGCGCCGGTAATAACTTACCTGAAGCGCAAGTACAATGTTTGTCTGAAATATTTGAACGTGCGGTTAAAAAGCAAATCATCGCCGAAGAAATCGTTTTACCTGATGTACCTAAAGACGTTATCGCTAAATACCCAGCTATTTTAGCAGGCATTGAAGGCTTAGAAGCACAGGGTTTTCCTGTGGTAGTTAAAGATGCCTCATTAGGCGGTAAGTTCCCGGTAATGTGTGTCACTTTGATGAATCCTAAAAATGGTGGTGTATTTGCCTCATTTGGTGCTCATCCAAGTTTTGAAGTCGCGTTAGAGCGTAGCTTAACCGAGCTTTTACAGGGTAGAAGCTTTGAAGGTTTAAATGATGTACCTAAGCCTACTTTTAATAGCATGGCGGTGACTGAGCCGGAAAACTTTGTTGATCACTTTATTGATTCAACCGGTGTTATCTCATGGCGCTTCTTTAGTGCCAAGCATGATTATGATTTTGTTGAATGGGATTTCTCTGGCACTAATGAAGAAGAAAATGCCGGTTTAATGGACATTTTAAAACACCTTGGTAAAGAAGTGTATATTGCTGAGTTTAACCAACTTGGCGCTACGGCTTGTCGTATTTTAGTACCAGATTATTCTGAAGTGTATCCGGTAGAAGACCTTATCTGGGATAATACTAATAAGTCACTTGATTACCGCGAAGACATCTTAAATCTGCATCGCCTAGATGAAGAGCAATTAACCAGTTTGTTTGACCGTTTAGAAGAAAGCCAACAAGATAATTACATTGATATCAAAACCTTAATTGGTATTGAGTTTGATGAAAATACCGTTTGGGGCCAGCTAACTATTCTTGAGTTGAAAATTCTAATCTGTTTAGCGCTGGGCGCACTGGAAGATGCTATTGAGTTAGTCGGAGAATTTTTACAATACAATGATAATACCGTTGAACGCGGTTTATTCTATCAAGCCATTCATGCTGTGCTTGAAGTTACTATCGATGAAGAGATGGAACTTGAAGACTATATCGGTAACTTCAATAGAATGTTCGGTGAAGAGAATATGACCAATGTTGTTGGCTCAGTATTTGGTGAAGTAAGATTCTTTGGTTTAACGCCAACGAGCATGAAACTTGAAGGGTTAGATAAGCATCAACGATTGATTGAAAGCTACAAGAAATTGCATCAAGCGCGTAAACTTGCCGCTGAAAAATAGTCGTTTTGGCTAGTTTTGTAGGCTAATAAACAGATAAAGCCAATGCTTGCTAACAAGTATTGGCTTTTTTTAGATTGAGTAGGGCAGAAATTTTTATTTCAATATCAAAATATAGTCAGTTATATTTAAAGAATAGTATCAAGTTAAACACGTGCTTTAGCTTTATAGTTAGTGAAAACTTATCTCTATTGCTAGTTAACTGATATAAATTGGCAAGAAAACACTTTATTACCGGCTTTTGAATCTAGATGACGCTAACCCTAGAATGCTTAAAGCGAATATGGCAAGGCTTGAAGGCTCTGGTACTCGGTTAGGATTTACTGAGCCAAAAGTAATGTTATCAAAACCTACCTCGTTAGCTGTGCCTCCAAAATCAATTGATTTCGCCATACCAGCAAAGCCTAATGAGCCAATATCCCAGTTGCAAAAAGTACCAGTTGGGTCTCCCACACACCCATTGGCAGTATGGTTGGACAATAAGGCAATTGAACCTAACAAGCTGCCTGTCAAATTAAGGCCAGAATATATGTTTACTGAAACAGCCGTTGAAGATGTATAATAAAAAGAAAATCCAGTATCAAATCCAGCAGCATTATTTAAAATTGAGCTGCTTCCCGAAAGAAAAAACATAACGGTATCAGCGGTTGGCTCATTGGCAAAATTACATGTACCTCCTACGTCAGAATCTATACAACCTAAGGTATTTGTTCCAAAACTGATTCCATAATTTGTACCTGAATTACCTAAGGAGTCCGTACCACCGTTATAGAAATCGTTTATATTTGCGGTATCACCCACACCTTCAAAGTCTAGGATGATAATTCCAGCATTAGCAAAACCACTCACAGATAAAACTAAACCAGTTAAAGCTGCTTTTAATATTTTTATATTCATACTAAATTCCTCTTATCGTTCCTGTTTAACTGCACAGTATTTAATTTGTCTTGACTTAATTTGTCTTGATTTTATTTGCATTAAAGGTGCCAAAGAATAAAAACCTTTATCTTTCAGTGAAATGGTCACTTTTAGTTTATGAATAAATTTCAAAGTGTAAAATTATCGGACAATTTGTTGATAAGGGATTGTTACTACCTTTAAGTACGAATTGTAGCTAAACAGTAAAGTTAGTTTATTTCAATGGGTTAGGTGTTTCTCTCAGGGTGTGATGAAATATATAAACTAATCAATCAGTTATGTTGTTATTTGCTGTTATTTTTATTGTATTAATTTTACTGTTGCAATAACTACCACACAAATCTGCATTCCTGTATAATCCCG
>NZ_JABSOV010000002.1 GCF_013215345.1 Colwellia sp.
AAGTGTTTTGGGGAGGACTACTCTAGTGTAGTAAGTATTATTTCTATTTTTTGAAAGGTACATATTGATTGTTGATCCATAGAGTTGATCTACAAAACAACAAAAAAAAAGCGTTTGACTTTAAATTTCTTTAAAATCAAACGCTTATATTTGGTGGAGCGGGGGGGAATCGAACCCCCGTCCAAAAAGCCTACATCCTCGGTACTACATGCTTAGTCGCTTATTTATTTAACCAATTAGACGCCAAGCGACAGGCTTCGTCATGGTGAGCTTAATACTATTTCGCGGTTCAGCCTTAAGCGTGCTTCCCTCGCTATCCTATTTGGGGTGACCATCGATCCTCTAACCAATAGGAGAGATTTCAAGGCGATGGCTAGCCTAAGCGGCTAGTGCGAACGTATCGTCGTTAGCAATTATAGTTTTTACGGCTTTTTACCAGGCAAACCGCCCCTGGGCATGCACCTTGGGTTTCATGAATCTTGTCGAATCCTAGATCCGCCCCAAAGTTTACTTTTGTACTTTTTTCTATTCTATTTTGCTAATACTATTTCTAATATTATCATAGACTCGATATGCCTATAATCTCATTATACAACGCTAAACATGAATAGACAACGTGGTAATTTTTAACCACTTATCTAAATAATCAATTTAACGGTCTAAATTTTTATTCTTCATTAAACGGCCTTTATCAACAGCCCATTCTCTGTCTTTTATGTCGGAGCGCTTGTCATGATCTTTTTTACCTTTACCCAGATAAAATTCGAGTTTTACCCAACAGGCTTTCCAGTACATCGCGGTTGCAATCAAAGAGTAACCGTCACGTTCAACAGCAGCAGTAATTTTCTCTAACTCTCTACGATTAAGTAATAATTTTCTATCACGATTTGGATCACATACCACATGACTAGAGGCGGCATTAAGTGGCGATATTTCAGATCCTAATAAATAGGCTTCACCGTTTTTTACATGGACGTAACAATCAGAGATGTTAACTTTACCACTTCTTATGCTCTTTACTTCCCAACCTTGCAAGCTCATACCACCCTCAAACTTATCAGTTAGGCTGTAGTTGTGCCTCGCTTTTTTATTTAAAGCGATAGTATTGCTATTGGATTTATTTTTAGATTTCTTTTTAGCCATTTTTTGTTCCATTTATCGTTGCTATAACAAGCAGCAAGCGCGGTGATTATACCGACATAAAGGCTTATTTACATGGCAAATTAGTGTTTTTTATAAAAATGACCAGATTAATGCGGTTTTAGCTGCATTTTGTTATGATAGTGCCATTATTTGCTGGCCAATAGGTGAAAAAAGGTGGAGAGAGAATGCCAACCATAAGTCGTAGTGCGTTAGTTATGCACAGTGTTGATCAAATGTATCGGTTGATAAATGATATTGTCGCTTATCCTACTTTTTTACCTGATTGTAATGACAGTAAAATTATTTCTCAAGATGAAGATACGGTTACCGCAGCTTTACTTGTATCTAAGGGCGGTTTAAGTAAATGGTTCACCACTAAAAATACTATGGTTTCTAATGAAAAAATAAAACTATCTTTAGTTGATGGACCCTTTAAAAGCCTCGAAGGCTATTGGTTACTAACACCCTTGTCAGACGAAGCTTGTAAAATAAGCTTAGAGTTAGAGTATGAGTTTTCAAATAAACTTGTTTCATTAGCCTTCGGTAAAGTCTTTGGTCACTTTAGTAACAGCTTAGTGCAAGTGTTTACTCAACGAGCAAAAGAGATATACGGAGTTAATGTCTCATTATGACTTTAGCTAGTTCCGCGTTAAATAGTGCTGATGATGCATTAATAGATGATAAAATCACCATAGAAATTGTCTATGGTGTTCCGCATAAACAGAAAATATTAACCTTATTACTTGCTGCTGGTATAACAGTAGAGCAAGCCGTTATTGAATCAGGAATAATCGATTTATTTCCTGAAATTGATTTAACGGTAAACAAGGTTGGCGTGTGGAATAGAGCAGTAAAGCTAACTGATACGGTAAATGATCTTGATAGAATTGAAGTGTATCGTCCGCTGATTGCAGACCCTAAAGATGTAAGGAAGCGTCGTGCAGAGAAAGCTAAATTAGAAGGGCGAGCGGATAAAACCACCGGTGGTCGGGTTAACCCACTACGGGTAGATGCAAAGAAATAGTGATTCAATAACCGCTATATTCAGACAATAAAAAACGGCATAAATGCCGTTTTTTGTTGCAAGATTTTAATCTCTGCTAAATTAGCTTAATTAAAAGTAATGCTAATTATTAAGCGTCTCTTTGTTTTCAGCAGGCTTACTTTCTATAGCCTTATCTTCCATCGGCTTAACCTCTACAGCATCAGCTTGCTCTGTGCTGAACTTGCTGGTATTGGCCGGCTCTGCTTGTTCTGCAGGCGCATTGAACGGGGTATTAAACTTTTCAGAAAGTTTAAAATCCCCGGAAGCTGAAATTAATTTGTCGTCGGAAAAGTTAATGGTGAACTGTTTTCTTTTATCGAATTTTTTACTTCGGCCAGATTTCAACTTGTAGATATAATTCCAAGTATCATCATTGAAAGCGTCTACAACAACCGGGCTACCGAGAATAAACTTAACTTGCTCCTTGGTCATACCCACTTGCAGTTTATCAATACTTTTTTGCTCAAGGTAATTTCCTTGTGGAACATCGTAGCGATACACCCAACTAGAGCAGGCAGATAACGTCAGGGCTGTGATAACAATGGCAACACGAAAATACATAAAATTTATTTACCTTAAAGTAGCGCTAAAAAATAGGCTAAAAGTGTGAGCAGGGATAATACCCAAGCCCAGCTTGGATGCAAAGCTATTTATACCAATCGGACTGATTTTTTGCTCACTTAGCGAGAATTAAAAGGCTTAGAGGCAAGGCATTGATTGAAGATAATGGTTATTCCCTTATCAAAATCAATAACGCTGCATGTAAGCCTTTACCTTTTATTAGGTACTCGCCCTTCGGGAGCTCATTAGCAAACTGATAACATCACAAAATGTATGAAATATAGAATAACTATGTTTAATCCATTTTGTTTGTTCTAAGCTCGCTAGTGCAGCTCTAAGTTGGTCAATTAATTAATCCGTTTGGTATTATTACATCAGTTAAAAAAACGCTATTTACACTACGCTATTGAAAGTAAAAATATTACTGTTATTAGCGGCTTCATTTTATTGAAGCCAATCGCAGATAAATGCAGTTAGCTAGCTAATAGCTCTTGTGCATTTGCTAAGCTGTGCTGTGATATTTTATCACCAGCTAACAAGCGAGCAATTTCTTTGACACGGTTTGACTCACTTAGTTCACTTACATGGGTTTCTGTTAATTCACCATCGGTTGTTTTACTGACAAAAAGTTGTTGATGACCCTTACAAGCCACTTGTGGTAAATGAGTGACACAAATAACTTGGGTGTTTTTCGACAACTGTTGTAGTTTTTTACCGACCATGGCAGCTGTTGGACCGCTAATACCAACATCCACTTCATCAAAGATTAATGTTGGGGTAATAACTTTATCAGCCAGAATTACCTGCATGGCTAAGCTGATACGTGATAATTCTCCACCTGAAGCAACCTTGTGCATAGCCTCAAGTGCTTGACCTGGGTTAATACTCACTTGGAAACTAATATTATCAGCACCATTGGTACTGATAGGTTCTTTGCCTTTATTACAGTCATTCGGGGTGTGATTGTCTTGTAGCTTATTACTCTCAACAGCAATATAAAACTGACCATGGGGCATATTTAGCTCTTGCATGCTTTTACTTATCCGCTTGCTCAGGCTTTGCGCTGACTTTATTCTTGAAGCTGATAGGGCAGCTGCACTTTCATAATAATGCTGTTTAGTCAGTTCTAACTCTTCAATAATGGTATTAATTCGTGTTTCATCACCCGATATTGAAGCAAGTTGCTGCTTTAATTCACTATGAAAGTTAACTAGTTTTTCTGGAGACAGTTGATGTTTCTTCGCTAATTGTAAAGCGGTGGAATAACGTTCTTCAATAATGGCGTAACTTTGTGGGTCTAACTCTAATTGCTGGTAATAGTGTTTTAAGTCGTTATTTGCTTCATCTAATTGAATGAGTGTGTCAGCAAGTATAGTGGCGACATCGTTTAATTGATTATCAACCCGCGCGATGGAACTGATATTTTCGCTACATTCTCGAAGTGAGTCCAAAATATTGAAGTTATCATTTTCAGAGAGAATCTGTAGTGAACTTAGCGTTGAATCGAGCAAATCTTGGGCGTTACTGTGCCTTTTATAATCTTTTTCTAGCGTGGTAAACTCATCTGGCTGAAGAGAAAACTCATCAAGTTCAGTGACTTGATATTGAATGAGTTGCTGTTCAGCTTCGCGTTGTTGCTTACTTTGCTGTAACATTTCTAGTTCTTTATTGAGTTTATGCCATTGTTGCGCGTAATGTTTTACCTCGCTAAGTAACCTTGGATGATTAGCGAAGTTATCGAGTAAACGGCACTGTTGATTGGCTTTAACAATAAGTTGATGATCATGCTGGCCATGGATATTAATTAATAGTTGGCCTATTTCTTTTAATTGCACCAAGGGCACTTGGCTGCCATTGATATAAGATTTTGAACGGCCTTCGGCTGATATCACGCGGCGCAGTATACATTCGCTGTCATGCTCGGCAAGAAGCTCATGCTTTTTTAACCAAGCTTTCGCCATTTTATTTTTTTTTGTTTCAAAGGTTGCTGCTAAATCGGCTTTTTTGCAGTTTGGCCTAACAATATTGGTTGTTGCTCGGTCACCTAAACATAAACCTAAGGCGTCAATGGCAATAGATTTACCCGCGCCAGTTTCACCGGTAATTGTCGTCATGCCCGCTTGCCAATCAATATCTAATGAACGGACAATGGCGAAATTTTGAATGTTAAGTTGCAGTAGCATAGTTAACCTTTAGCATGAATACAAAACCAGTACCTGTTAATTTATACAGTAACTGAGTTTTATTCAAGCTTATTTGAAACTATTGGCTTATTTTTTGATAGGTGTCTAACCGTTATTTATCTGTAGAGTAGATAAAACGGGCTAATAGAGTTTATTACCCCAACTTAATTTATTTCTTAATACGTTAAAGTAATTGTGATCAAGGGGATGAATTAAGCGAATACTGCATTCGCTCTTTTTAATAATAACTTCATCGCCAGGCATTACCGATAAAATCACATGACCATCACAACTTACTTGTAAATTTTCATGGTTATCATTGGCGAGTATCAATTTAATCTCACTATTACCATCGACAACAATAGGACGACTGGTTAGCGTATGCGGAAACATTGGTACCAGTGATAGTGCATTAAGGTTAGGAGTTAAAATAGGTCCGCCAGCAGACATTGAATAAGCCGTTGAGCCAGTTGGAGTGGACACTATTAAGCCGTCAGAGCGCTGGCTAAACATAAAGCTACCATCAATATAAACCTCAAACTCGATCATACTGGCAACTTTACCGGCATGCAGTACCGCTTCATTAACGGCACTGTTTGAGCTTTTCAGTTTGCCATGGCGATACACTTCAGCTTCAATAATAAAACGTTGTTCACTGCGAGACTCACCCGCGAGTATTTGTGCTAGCGGTTCGATAATTTCAGCAGGTGAAAGATCGGTTAGAAAACCTAAGTTACCGCGGTTCACGCCAATAACTCCGATATCAAAACAAGCAAGCACCCGAGCAGCGCCGAGCATGTAGCCATC
Organism: Colwellia sp.; assembly: GCF_013215345.1. GTDB lineage: Bacteria > Pseudomonadota > Gammaproteobacteria > Enterobacterales > Alteromonadaceae > Colwellia. The sequence continues at coordinate 5,740 of NZ_JABSOV010000002.1, forward strand.
ACCACCAACAACAATGGCTAAATCTGCTTGCTCACCAATGTCGGTTAATTTACCGATGGTCATATTTTTTATATCGAGTGATTGTGCTACAGACTGTTCAACAATCACGTGATATTTATTAGCTAATAAATAGTCATGTAAGGTTTTTATTGTGGCACTGGCACCATCGTGATTTGGTTTGCCAATAAGGCCTATAGTTTTATATAATTGAGCCATAACGATTATTTACTTAGTTTGCTAGGTATAGGGGCAGTTTCGCTGGATTTTATCCGCTTGTAAAGTTCACTTTTTTATAAAATGTATTAAATCACGCTTGAATCCTTTTTCACAGCCCCCATAATGTTTGCATTAGTTACACAAATTGAGGTTTATTCCATGACAACAGAGTCAAAAAACAACGAAGAAGAGTTAAATGCTGAGCAATTAGCCGATGACATTGTAAAGCAAGTTGAAGGACAAGTAGAAGAGCAGGCTGAGCCTGTTGCTGAAGTGATTAGTGCTGAGCAAGAAAAAATTAACGAGTTAGAGTTAGCGTTAGCTGCAGCAAAATCTACTGTTGCCGATCAAAAAGACTCGGTTATTCGTGCTAAGGCAGAAGTTGATAATATTCGCCGTCGCGCAGCGCAAGATGTAGAAAAAGCACGTAAATTTGCTTTAGAAAAATTTGCCGGTGAAATGTTAACAAGCGTTGATAACTTAGAACGTGCTTTACAAAGTATCGATAAAGAAGATGAAAGTAACAAAGGTATTATCGAAGGTGTTGAATTAACCCTGCAAGGTTTAATTTCCTCATTAGAAAAATTTGGAGTAAATGCGGTTGATCCAAAAGACCAACCTTTTAACCCTGAACTTCATCAAGCCATGTCTATGCAAGAAGTTCCAGATGTAGCGCCAAATACAGTTATTGCGGTAATGCAAAAAGGTTATGAGCTTAATGGTCGTTTAATTCGTCCAGCTATGGTGATGGTATCTAAAGCGGCACCGATTGTTGACGCTACGGCTTAACACCCTCTTTTAACAAGAGTATTAACAGATAGCGTTAACTTATTATTTTAAACGAGTTAACGTTGTTTAAATAAAAAAGCAAAGGTCTATGCCTTTGCTTTTTTTATATGTACTTTTTACCTACACACTTTTATGTATGAATCACGCTGAAAGATATTGGCGAAAAGCAGGTCTTTTACCATACCATACCATTCTTTTATTCGTGATTTTTATAATGAATCAACTGCTAAGAACCGTATCTTATATTTTTATTAGCTATTTAATTGTCATCAGTTTTAGTCTGCAAGCCTATGAAACAGCAAAACCTTGGCAGCTAAAAACCCAAGACGGGCAGCTAATTAGTTTAGCCCAATATAAAAACAAGCCAGTTATTCTCCATTTTTGGGCTACTTGGTGTCCTTATTGTAAAAAAATTCAACCCACCTTGGTCGAGTTACAAAAAAAATATCAAGAACAAGGCGTAGAGTTAATATCCATTAGCTTTAAAGAAGATGAAGGAACATTGCCCCAAGATGAAATTAACAGTAGAGGTTATTCTTTTATCACGGCGGTAATGGGAGAGGAGGTTGCTGAACTTTATGATGTTCGAGGTACTCCGACAACATTCTTCATTAATAGAAAACATGAAATCATTTTTAAAACGTCTAGCTCCAATAAAGCCGACCCTCGCCTTGAATTAGCATTAAAAGAAATAATTAAAATTTAAATTATGAACTGTGACCCTCATCATTAAAATTTATATATCTGGATAAATTAGCCTTAAGTCAATAACTCGAACTAAAGCTAAAGACAAGTAAGGTAAAAAATTACTCTGATGACGTTAATGTTATTTGTCGTTGTACGCTTCCCTGCGAGCAGGGTAAACCTCAAGGCTTGTTATTTTACGAAATTTTTTTTCACTATATTTCAACATAAAAGAAAGTTTTTTAAAGTTATCTATTGAAAAGCATTTCGCCGACCCCACTTACTATTCAACAAACAATTTAATTAATATTACTTTATCTTTTCCAGATAAAGACTAATGAATAGGAGCTCCCAAGATGGGCAAAATAATCGGTATTGACCTAGGAACAACTAACTCATGTGTTGCTGTATTAGACGGCGACAGTGTACGTGTTATTGAAAATGCAGAAGGCGATCGTACAACTCCTTCTATCATTGGTTATACGGCTGAAGGCGAAATATTAGTAGGTCAACCTGCTAAACGTCAATCAGTAACTAACCCTGAAAACACTTTATATGCTATCAAGCGTTTGATTGGTCGTCGTTTTGAAGACGAAGAAACCCAACGTGATATTAAAATTATGCCATTTGGCATTGTTAAAGCCGACAACGGTGATGCTTGGGTTGAAGTAAAGGGCGAAAAAATTGCGCCACCACAAGTATCTGCTGAAGTGTTAAAGAAAATGAAAAAAACAGCGGAAGACTTCCTTGGTGAAACAGTAACTGAAGCGGTTATTACCGTTCCTGCTTACTTTAACGATTCACAACGTCAAGCAACTAAAGATGCTGGTCGTATTGCTGGTCTTGATGTTAAACGTATTATCAACGAGCCAACTGCTGCTGCTCTTGCTTACGGCATGGACAAGCAAGAAGGCGATAAAGTTATTGCGGTATACGATTTAGGTGGTGGTACTTTCGATATTTCAATCATTGAAATTGATGAAATGGACGGCGAACATACTTTTGAAGTATTAGCGACTAATGGTGATACTCACTTAGGTGGTGAAGATTTCGATAACCGTTTAATCAACTATCTTGTAGCTGAATTCAAAAAAGACCAAGGCATGGACTTAACGTCTGATCCTCTTGCAATGCAACGTCTTAAAGAAGCGGCAGAGAAAGCGAAATGTGAACTTTCTTCAGCACAACAAACGGATGTTAACTTACCTTACATCACGGCTGATGGTTCAGGTCCTAAGCACATGAACATTAAAGTAACACGTGCTAAGTTAGAGTCTCTTGTTGAAGACATGGTTAAAGCAACTTTAGTACCGCTTAAACAGGCGCTTAAAGATGCTGATTTATCAGTAAGTGACATCGATGATGTTATCTTAGTTGGTGGTCAATCACGTATGCCTATGGTACAAAAAGCGGTAACTGACTTCTTTGGTAAAGAACCTCGTAAAGATGTTAACCCAGATGAAGCAGTAGCTTCTGGTGCTGCGATTCAAGCCGGTGTTCTTTCTGGCGAAGTAACTGATGTATTGTTGCTTGATGTTACACCTTTGTCTTTAGGTATTGAGACTGCTGGTGGTGTGATGACAAATGTTATTGATAAAAATACTACTATTCCAACCAAGCAATCACAAACTTTCTCTACTGCTGATGATAATCAATCTGCTGTTACTGTACATGTTTGTCAAGGTGAGCGTAAGCAAGCCTCAGCTAACAAATCTTTAGGTCAATTTAACCTTGAAGGTATTCCTGCTGCTCCTCGTGGACAGCCGCAAATCGAAGTAACTTTCGATATCGATGCTGATGGTATCTTGCATGTTACTGCTAAAGACAAAAATACGGGTAAAGAGCAAAAAATCACTATCAAAGCTTCTTCTGGTTTATCTGATGAAGAAGTAGAGCAAATGGTACGTGACGCTGAAGCAAATGCTGATGCCGATGCTAAGTTTGAAGAGTTAGTTACTGCACGTAACCAAGCTGATGGCATGATTCATAGCACTCGCAAGCAAATCGAAGAAGCGGGCGAAGAGTTACCAGCAGAAGACAAAGAGAAAATTGAAACAGCATTAACTGAGCTTGAAGAAGCAGTTAAATCTGATGATAAAGAAGCGATTGATACAAAAACTCAAGCGTTAATGGAAGCATCAGCTAAGTTAATGGAAATTGCTCAAGCTAAGCAACAAGCACAAGCTGCTCCAGAAGGTGCTGATCAAGCAACTGATGCTGGCGCACCTGCAGACGACGTAGTAGATGCTGAGTTTGAAGAAGTTAAAGACGACAAGTAATTAATTTTTTATTCGCTTAGCTGTCGTTATATCGCTTAATTTCTGCGGCGAAGGTACTCACGTATAGTCATACGCTCTGTGCCTTCTTCTTGAACTAAAGCGATATAACTTAATCTTAGCGAGTAAAAGAGTTAAGCTATGTCATCTGTACTTGTATAGAAAAATAAAGCGTCGATATTTCTCGGCGCTTTTTGTGTGTAAAGCATTAGTAAAATAATTTTTATTTGGTGCTGATTTTCTTGATTTTTTATCGTGACAATAGAATAAATCACGGAGAAATGAAGAAAATTAGCCTCAATCAACTTGAAGTAAAGAAACAGATTTATGTCAAAACGTGATTATTATGAAACTCTAGGGGTTAGCCAAAGCGCCACTGAGAAAGAAGTCAAAAAAGCCTATAAAAAGTTAGCAATGAAGTATCACCCAGATCGTACCCAAGGTGATAAGGCTAAAGAAGAGACGTTTAAAGAAGTTAAAGAGGCCTATGAAATCCTCAATAACGATCAAAAACGTGCTGCTTATGATCAATATGGTCATGCTGCTTTTGAACAAGGTGGTCACGGTGGTGGCGGCGGTGGTGGTTTTGGCCAAGACTTCGGTGATATCTTCGGCGATATTTTTGGCGGCGGTGGTCGTGGACGTCAACGCCAGCAACGTGGCTCAGATTTACGTTATAACGTAGATTTAACACTTGAAGCTGCGGTTAAGGGTAAAAGCTTAGAAATTAAAGTACCTACCTATGTTAGTTGTGATCCATGTGACGGCTCTGGTGCTAAAAGAGGCACTTCGGCTAAGACTTGTAGCACTTGTCACGGCCACGGCCAAGTACAAATGCGTCAAGGCTTGTTCGCTGTACAGCAAACGTGTCCTACTTGTAGTGGCAAAGGTAAAGTTATTGCCGAGAAGTGTACTTCATGTCGCGGTCAAGGCCGTGTTGAGAAAACTAAAACTTTATCAGTTAAAATTCCACCAGGTGTTGATACCGGTGATAGAATTCGTTTATCTGGTGAAGGCGAGGCGGGTGAGCATGGCGCCCCTGCAGGCGACTTGTATGTACAAGTGAATGTACGTGACCACGAGATATTTGTTCGTGATGAAAATCACTTATATTGTGAAGTGCCAATTAGCTTTGTAACAGCTGCTTTAGGTGGTGACATTGAAGTGCCAACACTTGGCGGTAAGGTTAAGCTGAAGGTTCCGAAAGAAACACAAACAGGTAAAATGTTCCGCTTACGTGGTAAAGGTGTTAAGTCAGTACGTAGTTCTACTACCGGTGATTTAATGTGTAAAGTGGTTCTTGAAACGCCTGTTAACTTATCAGGTGATCAAGCTGACTTATTACGTCAATTAGAAGAGAAAATGGCGAATAGCAGTAAAAAACACAGTCCAAAAGAAACTGGTTTTTTTGATGGTGTTAAAAGGTTCTTTGATGACCTGAAAAGCTAAATCATTATGTTAATACTTTAAGTATTAGCTCTGTGATAATAAAAAATCCCGCGTTATTAAACAATAACAGCGGGATTTTTTATGCTTTATTTTTATGGTATAAAATTAAAGCTGTTACTCGTCAAAATTTGGCAGTACGCCACTGCGGCTATGATCAAACACCAGTGATGTTTCTACTGTAGTGACTTCTTCGCGTGAGGTGATGTTTTTGAAAACAAACTGGCGTAAATGCTCACTATCTTTAACCGACATGTGAATGTAGTAATCATAACTACCACCCATGTGGTATAAATTTAATATTTCGGGATACATCAATAAATCATCACGTAAGCTATTAACTATTTCTTCTGAATAAGGCTGCAAACGTATAGCTGCAATGGCTTCGATATTACCGCCAATGGTTTTTAAGTTAACATCGATAAACGCACCCTTAATAACACCGCTTTGCTTTAGGCGCTTTACTCGCTCTAAACACGTAGAGGGGGCAATACCTATTTGGGCTGCAAGTTCTTTATTCGTAATATCTGCATCATCATATAGTATGGTTAATACTTGTAAATCGATGCCATCAAGCTTTTTCATTAGTCACCCGTGAATTTATTACCGCTTCTTTCGCTAAATATTACACTTAATGCAGGTAGAGAGACTAGTGAAATATAGGGTTTATTTGAATTTTTGACGTGAAAAGTTAAATTATCCGAATTATTTTTAGACTTTAGTCAGTATTCCTGTGTTGTAGCGTGATAAAAGCGTTACAAATATACATAGCGATAATGTTTGCCAGTACTATCCTTTGTGACATATTATGGCGTTATATCTTTCGATATGATTACTTCTAGCTAGAAAAATAAAAAAGGTTAACTCTATGACTTTGCTTTGGATACCCTTGTTATCCTTACTTGGCAGTATTATTTCTTCAATGACGGGTAAATTAACACGTAATCAATCTACTGGTTTGACGTTGTTAATGCCAATCACCGCATTATTAATGACGATTAGCTTAGCGCCTGCTGTTTTCTCTGGCGAAGTTATTCGATCAACATTTTCCTGGATCCCTTTACTAGGTATAGATATCGCTTTTCGTTTAGATGGCTTAGCGCTGCTGTTTGTATTTATGATATTAGTCATTGGCATATTAGTTATTTTTTATGCCCGTTATTACCTCAGTAGTAATGACTCTATGCCTAAGCTTTATGCCTATCTGATGTTATTTATGACGGCGATGCTGGGTATTGTTATGTCAAATAATGTCATCCAGCTGTGGTTCTTTTGGGAACTTACCAGTATTAGCTCATTTTTGTTAATTAGTTATTGGTGGCATAAAGCAGAAGCGCGTAATGGCGCAATAATGGCTTTAACTATAACCGGTGGTGGTGGATTAGCATTATTAGCTGGTTTGCTGTTGTTGGGGAATATCGTTGGTAGTTATAATTTAGATATTATTTTAGCCAGCAGAGATATTATTCAAGCACATGACTGGTATGAAGTAACCTTAATATTAATACTACTTGGCGCTTTCACTAAGTCAGCACAATTTCCTTTTCATTTTTGGTTACCACATGCGATGGCTGCACCAACACCGGTCAGTGCTTACCTGCATTCGGCCACTATGGTCAAGGCAGGGGTTTTCTTATTAGCGCGTTTTTATCCGGCTTTAGCGGGTACTGATATATGGTTTATTATTGTCAGTTTAACCGGGCTAGCGACATTATTGTTTGGCGCATATGTAGCGTTATTTAAACATGACTTAAAAGGTTTATTAGCCTACTCGACCATTAGTCATTTAGGTTTGATCACCTTACTCTTTGGTTTGGATACCAAGCTTGCGGCAGTAGCGGCGATATTCCATATAATCAATCACGCAACTTTTAAAGCCTCGTTATTTATGGCAACCGGTATTATTGACCATGAAACCGGTACCCGTGATATGCGAAAAATCAATGGTATGTGGAAATTTATGCCTTATACCGCTACGTTGGCAATGGTTGCGGCAGCGGCGATGGCTGGTGTGCCACTGTTAAATGGTTTCTTATCGAAAGAAATGTTTTTTGCTGAAACTTTACATCAACAGTTGCTTGGCTCCATGTCTTGGCTTATTCCAGTTCTTGCTACTATTGCAGGGGCTTTTGCGGTGGCTTATTCAGCACGCTTTATTCATGATGTTTTCTTTAATGGCGACCCTATTGATTTACCCAAACAACCCAGTGAGGCACCAAGATACATGCGGTTGCCAATCGAAATACTGGTTGTTTTATGTTTAGTGGTGGGCATAGTGCCAAACTTTGTTATCGACGACATTTTAAAGTCAGCTTCCTTTGCTGTACTCGGTGGCTATGTACCTGAGTTTGAAGTTTCTTTATGGCATGGTTTTAATTTACCACTATTGATGAGCGCGATAGCAGTAAGCGGTGGTTTGTTGATGTATACCCAGCGACATTATTTGTTTCAATTTCATGCTTCATTGCCGTCTTTGAACGGTAAAAAACTGTTCGATAATAGTATTAGTGCGCTGACTAAATGGTGCCAAGTTAAGATACACACTATAGAAAATGGCTCTTTACAACGCTATTTAGTGTTGATGTTTGTCGTGGTGTTATTTTTTGCTGGCTGGCCATTATTTGAAATGAATCAGTTAAGCGGGCAAAAACCCCTGACTCCGGTTGATGTTCATAATGCGATGGGGGCAGCATTATTAATGATAGGTGCAATTAGTACCGTGATTTGGTATCGCACACGAGTGATATCATTACTGATGCTCTCAGTCGTGGGTTTAATGGTGTCTATCGCGTTTACTCGCTTCTCAGCACCCGATTTAGCCTTAACCCAATTAACCGTTGAAGTAGTCACCGTTATTTTACTTATGCTGGCATTGTTTTTCTTACCACAGAACTCGCCAAAAGAATCTAGCTCTATGCGTGTGTTGCGTGACCTAGGCATATCTGCCGGTTTAGGCATTGTAATTGCGAGTATTTGTTATGCATTAATTACCCGTCCACTTGAGTCAATCTCAGACTTTTTCTTAGCAAATGCTAAAACAGGTGGCGGTGGTACTAACGTTGTTAATGTTATTTTGGTGGACTTCCGTGGCTTTGATACCCTAGGTGAAATTTGTGTATTAGGTATTGCCGCGCTGGGTATTTACAAGCTTTTAATTAACTTACCGTTATATATTCCTGCTACTGATAGTGAAGGGCGGCCTTGGGCGAAAGAACGCTACCCGGTGTTATTGGCTAGTATTTCTCAATCCTTACTACCGTTAGCATTACTGGTATCGTTTTATATTTTCTTACGTGGCCATAATATGCCCGGTGGTGGATTTATCGCTGGCTTAGTGACCGCAGTAGCCTTTATTTTGCAGTACATAGCGCATGGCTCAAACTGGATTGCTGAGCGCTTAACCATAAATTATCGCAAAATTATTGCCTCAGGCATTGCTATTGCGCTATTGACTGGTGTTGGCAGTTGGTTCTTTGGCAGACCTTTCATGACTACTTGGTTTGAATACTTTGATATTCCTTTTATTGGCGAAATTGAACTTGCCAGTGCCTTGGTATTTGATATTGGTGTTTATATTACGGTTGTCGGCTCTACCTTAATGATTTTGGCAAGTCTCGGTAAATTAACTGCAAATGAGCCGGCTAATGCTCCTAGTAAAGAGGTAAATATTTAATGGAATTACTTTACGCATCCAGCGTTGGCGTTTTAGTGTCTTGTGGCGTATTTTTAATTTTACGCTCTAGAACTTTCCCTGTTGTCTTAGGGTTAACTATGTTTTCTTACGCGGTTAATTTATTTCTTTTCTCTTCTGGACGACTTAGCCTTAACCAAGCTGCGGTACTTGGCACCAGTACAGAATATGCTGATCCACTGCCGCAAGCTCTAGTGTTGACCGCTATTGTTATCGGTTTTGCCATGACAGCCTTTGTGGTTATTTTAGCAATCAGAGGGCGAACAGATTTAGGCAACGACCATGTAGATGGTCAGGTGCCCGACACAAAAAACCACAACAACGACAATAATAACAAGGTTAAAGTATGACCCAGCATTTAGCCTTTTTACCTGTCTTATTGCCTATGTTGGCAGGTGTTATTTTATTAACGTCACTTTTTGGTAAGAATATAACCAGCAGAAGAGTTACGTCTGTAGTACTAAGCACAATCACCTTTTTAGTTTCATTGGCTTTATTACTAAAAGTTCAAGCCGATGGCACTCAAGTTTATGCAATCGGTGAATGGAGCGCACCTTTTGGTATTGTGCTGGTAGCTGATCCGTTATCTACCTTGTTAGTAAGTTTAACTGCCTTACTCGGTCTAGTATGTGTTTTATATGCCAGTGCGGGAGATGATGAAAAAGGCAGCTTCTTTCATCCTTTAGTGCACTTTTTAATTTTAGGTGTAAATGGTGCATTTTTAACCGGTGATATATTTAATTTATTTGTATTTTTTGAAGTGTTACTTATTGCCTCGTATGCATTATTAATGCATGGCGGAGACAAAAGAAATACCCGCGCAGCCTTACACTATGTGATTTTGAACCTGGTCGGCTCGGCAATATTTTTGATTGCTCTGGGTGTGCTATACGGTGTCTTAGGTACACTTAATATGGCTGATATGGCGCAGAAAGTGGCACTTCTACAAGGTGATGATGTCTATCTAGCTAAGATAGGTGGACTGTTGTTACTGGTGGTGTTTGCTTTAAAGGGCGCTTTGTTACCGCTACATTTATGGTTACCCAATACTTACGCTACCGCTATGCCTGTTGTCGCGGCATTATTTGCCATTATGACAAAAGTCGGCGTTTACTCAATGATGCGTGTTTATACGCTAATTTTTGGCGATGAAGCCGGTGAGTTGAGTCATATGGCGCAAACTTGGATGTGGTGGTTCGCAATGGCAACTATTGCAATGGGCGGAGTGGGTGTCTTAGCGAGTAAAGATTTAAGGAAATTAACCGCCAATTTGGTGATTGTATCGGTAGGTACTTTAGTGGCGCTGGTTGCCGTACAAACCGTTGAAGCCAGTTCTGCCGCTATCTATTACTTAGCTCATTCAACGTTAGTTACTGCAGCACTATTCCTGTTAGCTGATTTAATTGGCCGTCAACGTGGTGAAGTTGCTGACCGTATTACTGCCGGTCCTCCTGTGGCTCAGCCAAGGTTGTTAGGTGTTTGCTTCTTGGTTGCTGCTATTGCAGTAATAGGTATGCCACCATTGTCTGGCTTTATTGGTAAAGTATGGCTGCTGAAAGCAACCTTAGATGCTGAATATACTTTTGTTTTTTGGCCGCTTTATTTATTGGTAAGTTTAGCAATATTGCTTAGTGTGGCTAAAGCTGGCAGTACTGTTTTTTGGCATCATCAAGACTCACTCATAGAAAGTAATGCAACTGAGAGTGCTGAGCAAAGCCGCGTTCACCCTGCACAGCTAGCGGCATTGATTATTCTTATTGCTGGTGCGCCATTGATGACTATTTTTGCTGGACCATTAAGTGAGTATGCAATTGGCGCAGCTAGCCAATTACATGACTTTAACAACAATATTAACGTTATCCTTTCAGGAGGTCATTAATGCGGTCACAAATGCGCTTAGAAGCAAAATTTAGATGGCTACCGACTCCTTTAAGGAGCCTGTTATTATTTATTGTCTGGTTATTATTGAATAACAGTGTCTCACCAGGGCATATTGTCTTAGCTGTTATTTTAGCCATAGTTATTCCATTGGCGACTAGCCCATTTAGGACTAAGCAGCCATTAATTCTAAAACCCGGTTTGGCGTTTCGTCATTTAATGCTGGTTCTATATGACATCATTACGGCCAATGTTCAGGTTGCTATTTTGATATTAGGTCCTAATAAAAAATTGACCCCTGGGTTTGTTAAGGTACCGCTAGATTTAACACATGATATGCCTATTACTATTTTGGCGAGTACAGTGTCATTAACACCGGGCACGGTCAGTGCTGAAGTGTACCCTTGGCGAGAGTGTTTAACCGAAGGTAAAGAACCAGAAGAACGTTTTTTACTGATACACGTGTTAAACCTTGAAGATGAACAGGCCTTAATAAAAACAATTAAGCAACGTTATGAAGCGCCTCTTAAGGAGATATTCCAATGCTAGAAACTGTGATTTTAATTGTCTTTGCCATGATAGGTTTATCGTTATTATTAAATGTATGGCGTTTATTAATCGGCCCTTCTGTCCCCGATAGGATACTTGCACTCGATACTATGTATATCAATACCATTGCCTTGATCATCTTGTACGGCATGAGTATGGGCACGGCATTATATTTTGAAGCCGCGCTGTTAATAGCAATGCTAGGATTTGTCAGTACAGTAGCAGTATGTAAGTACCTGCTACGCGGCGATATTATCGAATAGATAGTCGAATAGATAGCCGAATAAAAAACGAATAAAAAGACGAATGAAAATTCGAATAGAAAATAGAATAGGAACTTAGCTCATGATTGAATGGATTATTTCAATATTATTATTAATTGGTGGTTCTTTTGTACTGGTTGGCTCTATTGGTTTAGTGAAAATGCCTGATTTTTTTATGCGCCTTCATGGTCCAACTAAAGCGACAACCTTAGGCATGGCATTATTGTTAACTGCTTCAATGATCTTTTTTAGCTCTACACAAGCAGGATTTAGTGCTAAAGAAATACTTATCTCGCTATTTCTCTTACTAACGGCACCGATCAGTGGCTATATGATGATTAAAGCGGCCATTCATCATAAACTCGATAGTATAGATCGCACTAAAGGCATAGATAACATCGAAGATGATGTTTAATGTTTTGTAGCTTGTTGACTTATGGTAATCAAACTAGCGAATGTCAGCTAATACTAAGTAATGTAAGCTAAAGTTAGGTAAGGCTAAGTATGAATAAGTACTTCTTAGTTTTGCCAAGTTAGCAGTCAATTTATTTTTGAAGATAAAAAATCCCTAACAGTTTTAATTGTTAGGGATTTTTATTAGCGGCTACTGTTAGCCAGAGCATAGCTTGATAACAGTTATATTATTAAGCAGCTCTTAAGTAAAAGTTAAAAGTTAACGGTTACTTCATTTGAACATGCAGATGTTGCATCACAGATTTGGTAAATAAACTGGTTGCCATCTATGCGACGTTCACGGTCACGATAAATACCCGCATTTTCAACGGTATCAATTTTTATACCATTACGGAAGATATCTACCATATCAGCTGTAGTACCTTGCCAAGTAATATCAACACGTAAGCGACCTAAACGAGATTTATATGCACGTTTAACCGCAGCTTCAATATTGGCTGATGATACACTTACCGACATAGTTTCGCTGCTGTTTAAGCCTTCACTATCAGTCACGGTAAGAGTAACGTCATAGTTACCCGTTGCTGCGAAAGTATGCACAGGATTTTGTTCAGTCGATACTGTACCGTCACCGAAGTTCCAGTCCCAGCTAACCATATCGTCATTTCTATCAGAGCTATTATCAGTAAAGGTAGCGGTTAGTTGTTCAGCTTCATAAGTAAAGCTAACCTCTGGTGCGCTCGGTAGTGCTTCACCAAGACCAGTAATGGTAAGTGCCCAATTATTTAGTGTTCCGGTGTCAGCTGCCGCATTATCGCTAACAGTTAATACCCAGTCGCCAGTTGCTACTTCGCCATTGAATGCAGCTGAACTAAAGGTACTATCGATGTTATCGTTGCTGCCACCTGAGCCACTGTGTAATGCTGCAGTACTACCTGCAGGAGAAGTTAACATAACCGTTAAATCACCAATCCAAGTGTGAGTGATATTTACATAAATATCAGAGGCAAATACGGTAATATCATCGGAAACATTAATGCTTGACGTTATACCTGTAGCATCGTTGTCTGGAATATTAACAAGGGTGTCATTAGTGTAAGTAAACTCATTCAAACCTTGTGGGTTAACCATTAAGCGAACGGTAGATTCTTTGACCAAATCACCACTGGTTGCTGTTACCGTAAAGCTATATTCGCCCCATTGTGTTTCAGCTGTGGTTGGCACTGTTAATTCAAATGTAGCTCCAGGCGTTGCGGTATCGGTTGATAGTGTTGCGCCACCTAATGAATCCGCTAAAGTTAGATTAACTTCGCCAGTCCAATCGGCAATTGAACCAACATCGAAACTGTAAATCGCTGTTTCGCCGGCTGTAATAACACTTGAACCAGGTGTTGGTGATAGTGTGAAGCCAGGGGTTGGATCGGCATTTTCAAGTGCACTTCTAACGTTTAAGCGTTTACCTGATACAGTTTTTCCGGCAAGTGCGGCGTTATCATCACCTGAGCTCATCAATAACGCTTTCATTTCAACTGCGCTTAGTTCAGGGTTCACTGACCATGCTAGCGCTGCGGCACCAGTTACGTGTGGCGTAGCCATTGAAGTACCTGAAAAGGAAGCATAGCCACCACCTGGTACTGTTGATAGAATGTCTGAGCCAGGCGCACCTAAATCAACTGTGGTTAAACCCCACTGTGAGAAACCAGACATGTCATCAGTATGCGTTGTACTGGCGACGGATAGTACTGAGTCATGTGGATAGCCAGAAGGATAGCTTGCTTGTGCATCATTGTCAGAAGCACTGTTACCTGCAGCTGCAACAAATAGAATATTCGCTTGTTCAGATGAAGTAATTGCGTCAGAAAGTGCTTGGCTAAAACCACCGCCACCCCAGCTATTGTTGGTTGCACGTACGTTTACACCATTATTTTTTAAATCAACAAAATAATCAATACAGGTTAAAGCATCTGAAAGGCTACCTGAGCCAGATGAATCAAGGAATTTACAGCCAATAATTGAAACATTGTGGTTAACACCAACAACACCTAAACCATTATTGCCTGTTGCACCGATAGTACCTGAAACGTGACTGCCGTGTCCTTGATCATCCATAGGATCACCAATACCGGTAATAGCATTGATACCATGAATATCATCGATATAGCCATTACCGTCGTTATCAATACCATCACCTGCGATTTCTGCAGGGTTAGTCCAGATATTTGCCATTAAATCGGGGTGGCTATGATCAACACCAGTATCAATAACACCAACAATCACATCATGACTACCTGTTGAGATATCCCATGCTTCAGGCGCATCGATATCAGCATCTGCTACACCACCTGTTTGACCTGTATTATTCATACCCCAAAGATCAGCGAAGCTAGTATCGTCAGGCGTTACGCTGGCAGTAACAATATAGTCAGGCTCTGCATATAACACCGCTGGATTTTTACGCAGCTTTTCAAGGGCATTTTTTACTGAAACACCATTAAGGCTGAATTTCGCTATGCGGCCTTTTTTTAAGTTGCGATATTTATCATCTATTTCATCATTGTTTAAGTCCGAAATTCTTGCTTGGACAATGCTACGAGCATTGCGTCGGTCAAGTTTAGATGCAGTGTCTTTATAGACAACAATAATAGAGTCTGACTTATAACTAGGGCTTTGTGCTGAGCTGAGCTCTATTGATGCATTCGCCAATACAGGTATTAACGCTAATGTTAGCGCTGATAATTTTGCTTTCATTTTTTGCTCCATGTTTTAATTAATATCATGTTTAAAGTATTTTTAACCTAGGGGGTAATTACTAGGCAGTATGCTTTTATTTTAACTTTTCTACTTACTATGGATTTGTGCAACGTCATTACTTTAATCATAAAAATAGGCTTGTTTCTATAGAAAGCGGATAAACACGACTTTTTCATGACTTTAAGTGGCGTTTCTAATGGTTTTTACTACTTTTTTACTACTTTTTATTTAGTAGTTATTAGAGTGACTTTACTAGTCCTTTTGTATTGGTTTTTGATTTTCAATCTACAATTCTCTTTAGGGATTTTGTATGTTTATCGTTTATCTATCTGTTTTAATAGCTTTAAATTGGAATACTAAAATAGGGTGATATTTATTGTTAACAGAATGTTGTAGAGTTTTTAACGCAACGAACTAAAGCTAACTTAGCTTATGTTTGGATTGTTTAGGTTTGTGGGGAGAATCTAGATGAAGTGCTTATTTATAATTGTTTAGTGATTGTGAAAAGCCGAAATAACACCAATTAAGTTAGGTGTTATATCCATCGATAAGGTCAGTTGGCTACAGTGATATAGATAAAGGTATTTACCATAAAACCTTTGCATAACACGACAAAATTATCTTAATAATACTACTTGTTTTTTTAACCATACCATTGGTTATTGTTGTTAAAACTACTATGGAAAGATGAAAACGACACTAGCAGTTAAAACCATAAACTGCTTATCTATTAAAAATAATCTTTGTGAGTTAATTGTTTGCTTACATAAAACAAAAAGAATAGGGATATATTGTGAATTTTAATAAATCAATAATCACTTGTGCTGTTGTTATGGCACTCGGTCTAAGTCAAACGGCTTTTGCGGCTGAAGCAGCGAAAGAAGAAAAATCAGTAGCTGCTATTCAATCAGATCTGATGGTTAATGCCTTAGGTAATGTGATTATCTTGTCACAAACTTCTAGCGAAGGTTCAAATGTTGGTAATGAAACGACTATTTTTCAAGAAGGTGATGTAAACGGCACGGACTTTACTGTAATAGGTGAAGGTAATGTCGCTGAAATCATTCAAATAGGCACTGACAACCTAGTCGTTGGTACTTTTAATGGCAATAATAATGAGCTCTACATTGCACAAGATGGTGAAATTAACGAAACTGAAAATAACGTCACAGGTGATGAAAACAGCGTTGAAGTGACTCAGCTAGGTGTGGGTTACTTAGGTTTTGGTAATCGTGCGATCAACGAAATAGTTGGTGATGGTAATGAAGTTGTTATTGACCAAGGTGAAGGCGGTCATTGGGCTATTAACTCAGAAATAACGGGTTCTAATAATACTATTGATATTGTGCAAGATGGTGAATGGAATGAGAGCTACTTAACGAGTATTGTCGGTGATGACAATGCCATTGAAGTGACTCAAGATGGCTATTGGAGTGTTACAACTATCTCTTCGATTGAAGGTGATGCCAATGAGTTATCGATTGAACAAGAAGGCGATCGAAATAAGATTACTATTGCTTCAATTGAGGGCGATGAAAAAGAAATTTCTATCGACCAAGAAGGTAATGACAACATCGTTGAATCTTCGATATATACAGGGATGTCTAACTCTGTAGATGTCATGCAAAACGGTGATGGCAACAGTGCCAGCTTTGATGCCATTGGTGATGATAACGACTTTAATTTCATCCAAGTAGGCGACAGCAATATTAGTTACATTGCTACTATTGGTATGAATAATGAGTACAGCTCTGTGCAAGTAGGTGACTTAAACGAAAGCCATGTGATGAACTTTAATGGTGATGATAACGACATTGACGTGATGCAATCAGGTAGTGAAAATGTTGTTGTTGTGCAAGCTTCAGCTGAGAATAATGAGTTACTTACCAGCGAAAATGATATCGATATATCTCAAACAGGTTTTGCTAATGACGCTGTAGTTATGTTGAGTACGATTATTGATAGTAATGCAAATACCATTGATATTGATCAAACAGGTGAGCTGAACTCATTAGATATTTTAGTTGAAGGTAGCAACCATCAAATTGGTATCGAGCAAATAGGAGATGAAAACTTAATCACTGGCGAGGGTGGTGACACCATGCTCATCGGTGGCAACAATATTACCTTTAATATCAGCCAAATAGGTAATGGCAACATTGTTGAAGGCTCCTTTATCAGTGATTCAGGTGTAGTTTCTATTACCCAACTAGGTGATTGGAATACTGCTGTTATTGTTCAGCAATAATTGCAATTAATAGGTATTTGAATAAGGGGCTTATGGCCCCTTTTTTCTATCATAATATGACTAAATATATATCTTCCTTGTTGGTAGCTATTACCCTGTTATTTACTTCTTTTTGCCATGCGACTAGCGAAGTCGAAATTGGTGGTTTGCTACTTGATAATACGAAGAGCCGTTTAGGTCATGATTTTTATCATGAGTTCAGTCAGTTATGGCGAGATATTCCTAATACGCAAGGTATCAATGTGCAAATAATTGAGCAACTTGTACCAAGGGCAGGTACTAGACTTAGCCTTAGGCTGAATGGTCGAACCATTTATGTTACCCATTTTGGCCGCCGGCAAACACCTGTTAAAGAAAAAGTAGAACAAGCGATATTTATATTGATTGATGCCATGAAAAGGTCTCAATATCAACAGGATAGTCTTGATATGGCTGGAGATGGTTGGTAGTCATTAATAGAATCAGAAAGGTAGTAATAATGAAGAAGTTAATTTTGGCGTTAGTGATTAGCATTAGCGTAAGTGGTTATACATCGGGTTCTGAATTGGTTTACAAACCCATTAACCCAAGTTTTGGTGGCAGCCCATTAAACGGCAATTTTTTGTTAGGTAAAGCGCAAGGCCAAAATAAACATAAGGCACCGCAAAGTACGAAAAGCTTTGAGGAAAAAGTAGCCAATGCCATTGAACGTGCAACTATCAGCGATATTGTCCGAAAATATAAAGATACAGTATTAGGTGAAAGTGCGGTCATTAATAATGCTGAAGATAGTACTTTTATTAGTGGCGATTATCAAATTGATATTTTATCGTCTAATAGTGACACTATCACTATAGAAATCACTGATTTATTGACAGATAAAGTGACCATAATTGAAATACCGAAGTTTGGGTAACTCAGTGAAAAACTCAATGAAAATGCCAATGAAAATAATTATGCTAGTAGGCTTACTCAGCTTATTATCGGCCTGTAGCGTACTTGAATCGACCAGTCGCCTCATTCCGCCAGACAAGTCGTTAGCGACAAAGATGATGCCATTAGAAAGCTTTAAGGAACTTAAGGCGCTACCTAAACCTAAAGGCGCAATACCTGTTTCGGTTTATGCTTATCGAGACCAAACCGGTCAATACAAACCACAAGCCAATGTAAGCTCATTCTCTACCGCGGTAACACAAGGGGCAACATCTATTCTGATGCAAGCATTAAGCGATTCTGATTGGTTTTTACCGGTGGAACGTGAAGGTTTACAAAATGTATTAACTGAGCGAAAAATTACCCGTGCGGCAAATAAAGCTAACAAAGCCACAGAACATATTGAATTACCGCCATTAACTTCGGCAAAAATACTCCTTGAAGGCGGTATTATCAGTTATGACTCTAATACCAGGACCGGTGGCTTTGGTGCGGAATATTTCGGCATTGGTGCTTCTGAGCTTTATCGTGAAGATCAAATAACGGTTTATCTGCGTGCCGTTGACGTGCGCACAGGACAAGTACTGGTGTCAGTATCAACCAATAAAAAAGTATTGAGTCAAGAAATGCGTGCTGGTTTTTTCCGCTATGTTAGTTTTAAGCGCTTAGCTGAAGTTGAAGGCGGCTTTAGTGACAATGAGCCTATGCATGTTTGTGTGCAACAAGCGATTGAAAAAGCCATTACCGAATTAGTGATTAAAGGTATAAAGAGAAACGTTTGGCGCTAATATTTAATGCGTTTGTTACAACTATCACTATAGCTTAAGTTTTTAGTTGCTTCGATATAAAAAAGCCAGTGACTGATCACTGGCTTTTTAATGTGTTAACCCACACTAGGATGGGGCACTTTTATATTTTAATTGATAGTAACGGCATAATTTAATGTCCAACTAATCAATTCGATGCGATTTCTGGAACTGGTTTTTCGAAAAATACTGTAGAGGTGGGTTTTTACCGTATTAGGGCTGATGTGCAGCTGATCGGCAATTTCTTGATTTTTGGCTCCCGATGAAACCAAGCCAATTATGGTGTTTTCTCGTCGGGTAAGCCTAGGTAAGTGTGTGAGTCTCTTTGGGTCGAGAGCTGAGAGCAAGCTCGGTCGTCTCTCTTTTTTAAGTAGCTCATTCAATGCACTATTCATCGTTTCTCGCTTAAACCAGCGCTCATTTTTTTGTAGTTTGGTGATACCACGTAAGATAATATCAAGACGATCATTGAGGTAAAAAATACCGGCAAGGCCTGATAATAACAACTTCTTTTCATCGAATTTATTTTTTGGCGCATTAAAAAAAATAGTTCGTACGTTATGTATTGTTTTTTGTATGGCTAAGGGAATAACATCACCCCAAGTGCTGTGATATAAATCAATAAAAATTAAATTATAGCTTCTGCTTTGGCTGTCATCAGGTAATGATTTTTCTACTGTGGTATCAATGTTACAGGTTTGCACTAAACCAGTAAAATGATGAATTGAATGATGAAACTCTCCTGTATTGATATTATTTTCGCTACCACTGATTAAAAAAAAGGCCTTGAGTTTAGGCGTATTAATTAAGCCCATATATGATATCTTCCTTGATGATAATTTGTATATCTTTAAAAACTGACACTACTGTTAATTAATACCATGATACATTGATAACAAGCTATCTATATTTACATAAATGTAACATTTACGTGTACAGGTAAATACGGTAAAACCTCTAGCGGTAAATAATTGCCTGGCTAGCAACATACAGGGTTAAGATGATTTGACCTTGAGTAATGAAAGCTTCGACAGTTTCATAAAAATAGCCAGTGCAAGCACTAAGGCTTTTAGTTAGAATATGCTTTTTATTTTCACCTGCACTGCGCATGCCATATCAATATCAAGATTTAATCCGTATTTTTAATCATACTTTCACTACCAGCATGAATACTCAGTTGGTTAAAGGGGAGGATGAGCCTTTATATGCGCCAATAAGTGACACATGCGAACATCACCGCATAATTTTTGCTCATGGTTTTTTTGCGAGTGCTTTACATGAAGTTGCACATTGGTGTTTGGCTGGAGCTTCGCGGCGTTTATTGGAAGACTTTGGTTATTGGTATATTCCAGATGGGCGTGATCAAGCGCAGCAACTGAAATTTGAACAAGTAGAAATAAAGCCACAGGCAATTGAATGGGCGTTTTGTGTTGCTGTAGGGAAAAAATTTGATGTCTCGGTAGATAACCTATCTGGCACGGGTAATACTGACCGTGTTGCATTTAAACAGGCTGTTTATCAGCAAGTGGAAATTTACTTAAGCTCAGGCTTCCCCCGTGATGCACAAATATATATTGCAGCGCTGGCTGACTTTTATCAAACGCCATTACCATTAACCAGAGTACAGTTTACGCTGTAGCATTAAGCAGATAAAATCATGAAAAAATTTAAGCTAGGTTTAGTGATCAACCCTATTGCCGGCATAGGTGGTAGTGTTGCTCTAAAAGGCAGTGATGGCATGGTTATGCATGCCTTAGCCTTAGGGGCAAAGCCCCTTGCCAATGCACGAACAAAATTGGCGCTGGAAATATTACTGCCTTATCAAGATGACATTGTAATTTATACCGCTAATGACCAAATGGGTGAACAGTGTGCTCGTGAGTTAGGTTTTAGCGTTGAAGTGCTTTATCAAGCAGAACACAAACAGACGAACAGCGCAGATAGCCAGCAAGCCGCACAGGCTTTACTCAGCCAAGGGGTAGATATTATATTATTTGCGGGTGGCGATGGCACTGCCCGAGATATTGCCAATGTTGTCGCCAGTGATGATAATGATTATCAGCAAGTGCCAGTGTTAGGTATACCGGCGGGTTGTAAAATTCATTCTGGTGTTTATGCCATAACGCCTAAAGCCGCAGGTCGTATTATTGAATTGATGGTCACCAAGGAGTTAGTGACGTTAACCACTGGTGATGTCATGGATATCGATGAGAGTTTATTTAGACAAGGTATCGTTAAAGCCAAGCGTTATAGCGAGATGAAAATTCCCAGTGAATTACGCTATGTGCAAGCCGTTAAATCGGGCGGTAAAGAAAGTGATGAATTTGTGCTGCAAGATATTGCCGCCAATATTATCGAAGAAATGAACGATTATGATGATAGGCAGTTTATCATCGGCTCTGGCTCTACTACTGCTTTTTTAATGGCAGAATTGAATCTTGTTAATACCTTGCTCGGTGTTGATATAATCACAGAGCAGTCACTTACCGCCGCGGATGTCACTGAAGCTGAACTCTTTAGAGCGATCACTGCTTATCAAGGTATTAGCAAACTGGTTATCACCTTAATTGGTGGCCAAGGTCATGTTTTTGGTCGAGGTAATCAGCAATTAAGTCCCCGTGTCATTCGTGCTATTTTAGCGCAACCAGGGGGCCGTGAGAATATTATCATTATCGCCACTAAAGCTAAATTAGCGGCTTTGGCAAATAAGCCATTGATTAGCGATACCGGCGATAGCGAGCTAGATCAGCTGCTCGCTGGATTTATGCCAATAACGACAGGCTATAAAGACCAAGTGCTTTATCCACTTGCTAGCCCTCAGTAAAAGTAACAATAATTTTATAACTTAACATATTTAAAGTGATTTACATGCCAACAAATACAAGCTCTTCAAACAATTCAAGTGAGAAATTAACGACCATTGCCGATTTTTATCAGTATTTAGATGGTTTATTCGATCTAGATGATACTGACAGTGATACATTATTTTCGGGAGGTTACTTGCGCGGATTATTTTCTCTAGTGGCTACCGAGTTTGGCGATGAGAGCCAAGCTATTACAAGTGCCTTGGTTGCAGGAGTAAACGAAAAATTAACTCAAGCTAAAACCGAATTATCACCACAAGATCACGCTATAGTGACTAATTTTTGGCTGAAGGTTCAACAGCGGTTTCCACTTTAGTCCAAGCTTTACGCACTTTTATATTTATAATGAGGGGTTAGTGATTGATGTTACTCTTTTTTAGAGAGCTTTTTTCTAACAAGTTGCCCGATGATTTACCCGCTCTAGTGCTATAAAGTTGCACCAGCTCTTTAAAACTTACTTGGGTCAGTGTTTCGCTTTGCAGTAAGTGAATGTATTTACTAATATTTTTTTTGCTAATAAGAGCTAGTTCAAAGCTATTGTAGCGTTCATCGACAAAAATATTATGACTTATGCCTTGCTCTTCATTAGAAATAGCCATTATTGCCATAGCTCCCATCATAAAGTGGCCGCCAATACTTGCCGTCAACTTACGGTTATTTATGCTTATTATTGCTTTTGGCGTCCAATCAAAACCACCTACTATAATATCAACACCTGCTAGCTTGCCGCTGTCTTCAATAGCGTCAACAACTGCTAAGGCCATATGATCAGAGGCACACCAAATGATGTTGATATTAGGATAGCGTTTTAATAATCCTATTGTCTTTTGATAGGCGTCCTCTGCAGACCAGCCAGCATGAACAATTTGCGTTAATTGAGCACCACTCTCCTTGATTGCCTTTTGTAATCCGCTATTTCTTAAGTTAGATTCTGAACCAAAATGACCACTGATTCCGGCGACAATAGGTTTTTTGTTAGCGCTTTTAACCATATTTATCAATGATTTTGCAAGCATGTAGCCAGCATTGCTATTATTGAAATATATTTCACCAAGCCAATTTTTATATTTACTGCCAGGAGTACCAATAAGGGTCTTTTCTTCTTTAGCTATGGTTTGCTCTAAGGTTATTACTTTCACTTGTTGCTGCTGGAGAAAATCCATAGTTAATTTTGCATGGCCAGGATAGTTTATTAAGACAATGTAATCTGGGGCTGGGTTCTGCTCAAAGTACTTTGTTAACTCTTCTAATTGGAAAAAACGCGTGCCATAACCATGAATAATTGCTAAGTCAATATTTAGCTCAGTAGCGGCTTGTTTGGTTATCAGCTCTATTTTATGCCAAAAAGGGTCGTTTTCAATGGATGGGTTAACAAATAAAACTCGTATTTTATTGGACGTGTTTTTTTCAGTGTTACTTTCGCCAATATTACCTTCAACACTACTTTCAGCAATGTTATTTTCAGTAATGTTACTTTCAGAAATTTCAGCTTCGCTTGCCAAAGCTGAATTACAAAATAACCCCACCATCATTACCAGTGTAAACTGTTGTAATGAATTGATAATACTGGTTATTGTTTTGATGTTTTTGAACATAGTGAGAAAAAATTCGATGGGTATTACCTACAGCATACACGATCTTTACTCAGAGACTTTTCTTTTAATAATGTCTCTGATGATAAAGCGGTTAGGGCTTAAGTTAAATATCATTTGGTTATCCATAGGGTAGGGAATGTTACATAACTCGGCTGTTAAAATATCGGCAGCTAACGGCGCTGAGCACAGGCCACGGGCACCAAGCCCAAGTAAAACATAGAGGTTATCTATACACGGCGCAGGCTGACTGTATTTCCAATTCTTATCTTTGGCTAAATGTGGATAAGCTTTTATATGTTCACTGATATTGGGCACTGCGCCAACTAGGGGCAGGTGGTCTTGCGACATACAGCGTAATCTCGCCTTACGGGCAGAAATATCTTGTTCTTGCCAATTTATTGTCGCCGATAACTCGGGTAAACACTTGTCTAACATAGTTAAGTTATAGTTATCATCAGCCTTATTCGGGATGATATTGGTATCATTTTTCTGAAAAGTTGCACCTATACAGTGGATGCCTTTATTTTCTGGGGTTAAGTAGCCTTTATGACATATAACGGTAGCTAGCTTATTTATCTTGCTATTTGTCGTCATACTGGTGATTTGACCGCGGGTAGCTGTCAGTGGCAGGGATTTTAGTTGCTCAATTTCAATTGAGTCTGCGCCGCCGCAGATGACCAAAACCCTGGCGTTAAATTCGCCTTGTTTACTCGATAAACGCCATGAGGTACTACTTTCATTTGTGGTGCCGCTTTTATCAGCCGTACTGCTTTCTCCTACAGTGCTAGCTGCAGTTAAGCTAGGCACTTGTTGTATCTTAGTAATATGGGTATCGGTCACTATTTTTAAGCGGTTACTTGTTTTAGCCGCGTTAAACATTTTTTTAACTAAGTCTTGCGGTGATATCCAGCCGGCGTTAGGCATAAAAAGTCCGCCATAAGGTAATTCTATATTGGCAAGGTCACTGGCTTGTTTAGCATTAACACCATGGATTAGTTCTTTAGGCCAAGTATTCAGCTGTTCAAATGTTAATTGTCTTTTCGCTAATGCTGATTTATAAGATACTTCTAATAAACCACACCATTGATGGTCGAATGAATGGCCTTGCTCAGCAATTTCTGTATAGAGCGCTTTAGCACGCCAGAAGGCCTGCTGATAAAAAGCACTGATATCATCTTTTTGTTGGTGCAATAAAGGGTATAAAGCGCCAATAGCATTACTTGAAGCACCTTGAGCAAGTGAGGTATCTTTACAATATAAGGTAACGTCTACCCCTTGTTTAGTGAGCGCATAAGCTAAGCACGCCGAAGCAATACCGCCGCCAATAATACTCACATGTTTAGGTTTTATAATCGCGGGTCTTAATTGGTAACCTTTATGTGTTAACGGGTTACTTTGCATGATAGCAACTAGCATCGCTTGGTCTTTATCGGCGGCTAATGGCTGTTCAAAGCGAAAGCCGATATCGCCTAGCTGTCTTTTTACAAAATCTGCTGTAGTACATGTGGTGAGTGTCGCTTGCTCTTTTGACAGCCGACCAATTTGAACAAATAAATCACTGCTCCACATGTCAGGATTTTTTTGTGGAGCAAAACCATCTAAATACCAAGCATCGACTAAGCCATGTTTTGAGCACCTTAGCGAAGAGTAACCTAAGGCTGCATCATCAAATATAAGTGTTAAACGTACTTGGCCATTTAAAAATGTTGCTTGAAACTCTTGTTCAAATTGCTCTACAGCACCTTCGGGGTAACTATTGGTGAGTGCTAAAGCTAATTGCTCTAATTGCGGCAATAGAGATAAAGACTGAACTAGTTGCTTTTTTGACAGCGGATATTTCTCAACACTAATGAAATGCAAGGGAGCAAGTGGTGTCGTTGAGGCTAGTTGCGCTTTTTGGTACGCCTGTAAGGTTAATAGAAAATTTAAGCCGGTACCAAAGCCTGTTTCAGCTACGGTGAAAGTTTTTTCTGCTGCTTGTAAACGTAGTTTTATGTGACTTTTTTGTATGAAAATAAAATCACTTTGTTGGTAACCATACTCTCTATCAAAATAAACTTCATCAAAACGCTGGCAATAAGGGCTACCATCTTCTTGGTAGGATAACTTACTGCGGGCATTTGTTTTATCTAGTTTTTTCATGAAAAATTCTTTTGCTTAAGTGATAGTTTTAGTGCATGTTTAAGGCTAGTTTACCTTATATATTTCATCCGATATATTGATATTGAACAGAAAATAACGATTGATAAGTTAAAATGTCATAGATAAATCAGAATGGATATCATATTATGGTGTACAAGTGTACGCTGGTTTACGTTGTGATGAGCAACTAGTACTACCAGTTCAACGGCTATTTCGAGTATAATAGCGCAAAATTTTATAATTATAGATGGTTAGTTAAATGAAACGTGTCGTAATAACAGGCTTAGGTATTGTCTCAAGTATTGGTAATAATACTGATGAAGTATTAGCCTCATTAAAAGCTGGTAAGTCAGGTATCACTCATTCTGAAAGTTTTGCGGAGCAAGGCTTGAGAAGTAATGTTTGGGGTAAGCCAACTGTAGAGATTAAAGATCACATTGACCGTAAAGCTGTTCGTTTTATGGGTGATGCGGCAGGTTATGCCTACATTGCTATGGACCAAGCAGTTAAAGATGCCAAGCTAACTGAAGAGCAAATCTCAAATGTTCGTACTGGTATTGTTGCTGGCTCAGGCGGCGCGTCATCAGAGAATATTGTTGCTTCAACAGATACATTACGTAGCCGTGGTATTCGTCGTGTTGGCCCTTATGCCGTACCTAAAACTATGGGTAGTACAGTGTCAGCTTGTTTAGCTACGCCATTTAAAATTAAAGGCGTTAACTATTCAATTAGCTCTGCTTGTGCAACGAGTGCTCACTGTATTGGTAACGCTATGGAGCTTATCCAATTAGGTAAACAAGATATCGTTTTTGCTGGTGGTGGTGAAGAAGTTCATTGGTCACTTGCTATGATGTTTGATGGCATGGGCGCATTATCAGCGGGTCGTAATGATACACCTGAACTAGCATCACGTACTTATGATGCTGACCGTGACGGTTTTGTTATTTCTGGCGGCGGCGGTATGGTTGTTGTTGAAGAACTTGAACATGCCCTTGCTCGTGGTGCACATATCTATGCGGAACTTGTCGGCTATGGCGCAACTTCTGATGGTTATGACATGGTAGCACCAAGTGGTGAAGGCGCGGTGCGTTGTATGCAACAAGCTATGCAAGGTGTTGAAGGTAAAATTGATTACTTAAATACCCACGGTACTTCTACTCCGGTAGGCGATGTTAAAGAATTAGGCGCAATTCAAGAATTATTTGGTGATGATTCACCAGCAATTAGCGCGACCAAAGCAATGACAGGTCATGCACTTGGCGCGGCTGGTGTTCACGAAGCTATTTACTCAATTTTAATGATGGAACACAGCTTTGTTGCGCCATCAATTAACATTGAAAATTTAGATGAAAAAGCACAGGGCCTAGATATTGTTACTGAAAAACGTGATGTTGAATTAGATCTTATTATGTCTAACAGCTTCGGTTTTGGTGGTACTAATGCCACCTTAGTAATGAAGAAATATAAATAAATTTATATTTTATCCGCTAGGCTGCTGATTTAGACAAAGTTACTCATGTGCTAAGTCATGACTTTCTAGCGATAAAAAAACCACATTAAGTAATGCTTAATGTGGTTTTTTCGTTTCAGAAGTGGTTTTTTCTAGGGATATCTGCTTGTCTTAATCTAGTACTTAATCGCTAAATAAGCGTATAATTACGCCCTTTAATGCCTCAAGCCAGTTAGTTAAAATCAATGAAAATATATTTTGATGAAAATATGCCTTTTGCCGAAGAATTTTTTAGTGAACTTTGTCACCATCGTTTTGCTAATAGTGATGGTAGCAATGACGTAGAGCAGGGCGAGTTAGTGCCGTTCTCTGGCCGCACATTAACCGCAGAGCAAGTTGCTGATGCTGATGTGCTATTGGTACGCTCAATTACTCAGGTTAATGAGCAGTTACTGCACCTTAACGATAAACTCGCCTTTGTTGGTAGTGCTACTATCGGTACAGATCATATTGATAAAGACTACTTAGCTAAACGAAATATCTCCTTTCATTCAGCACCAGGTTGTAATGCTGTTTCAGTGGCTGAATATGTTTTGAGTGCATTAGTGGTTTTAGCTGAACGCTATTTACTTGATTTATCGTCATTAACCGTCGGTATTGTCGGTGGTGGTAATACCGGTACTCGTTTAAGTGAAAAACTAACGGCATTGGGTATTGGACATAAAATATGCGACCCACTGCTTGCTGCAAAGCAGGCCCAAGAGCAGATTAACAAACAAGCGCAAGACATTAGCGAAACTGAAGTAGATAAACGCATTTATGTATCACTGCAGGAAGTATTAGCCTGTGATGTGATTTCCTTGCATGTGCCTAAGGTGGTTGGTGGTGAACACCCAACATACCAATTATTAAATAAAGATAATTTAGCACAGCTGCGCGACGAGCAAATATTGATCAGTGCTTGTCGTGGTGATGTTATAGATAACCACGCTTTATTGGCGCTTAAAAAGGCAGGGCATGGCTTAAAAGTTGTGCTTGATGTTTGGCAAGGAGAGCCCGATGTTCTTACTGCACTGATTCCTTTTACCGAAATAGCCACAGCACACATTGCGGGTTATAGCTTAGAAGGAAAAGCTCGTGGTAGTGAAATGCTCTATCAGGCATTATGTCAACAGCTTAAGGTTGAGCCGAAATATCAGCTAGCAAATTTTTTACCGTCAGCAAGTATCCCTACAATTGAAATTAATCAAGAATTTAGTCAAATACTACTAAACCAGCTTGTTAAAATGGTTTACGATGTTAGGCGAGACGATGCAATATTTCGTCAACAGTTATCAATACAAGGTTTTGACAGTTTACGTAAAAATTACCCCGTTCGCAGGGAGTTTTCCGCGGTTACTGTTAACTTGTCATCCAATACCGAAAGTGATGTGCCACATCGCTTAGGTTTTAGTAAAACGTCCAACTAGAGAGAGAATCATGGCACAGAAATTTGATGTATGTATACTTGGCGCAACAGGATTAGTTGGCAAAACCATTATGGAAATCTTAGAAGAAAGAGATTTCCCAATTAATAAACTTTATCCATTAGCAAGTGCTCGCTCTGCTGGTGAGATCATTGAGTTTAATGGCGAAAGTATTGAAGTGCTTGATGCTGAACATTTTGATTGGAGCCAAGCGCAAATTGGTTTCTTTTCAGCAGGAGGCGACATTTCTGCTAAGTTCGCACCAATAGCGGGTGAAGCTGGTTGTATCGTTATCGATAATACTTCAGAGTTTCGTTATGACGCAGATATTCCTCTTATTGTGCCTGAAGTCAACCCAGAAGCGTTAGCTGATTATCGCAATCGCAATATAATCGCGAACCCTAATTGTTCAACCATTCAAATGATGATGGCGTTAAAGCCTATTTATGATGCTGTAGGTATTAGCCGAGTAAATGTTTGTACTTACCAGTCAGTTTCTGGTGGCGGCAAAGAGTCTATGGATGAATTAGCCAAGCAAACAGCTGCTTTATTAAGTGGCAAGCCAGTAGAAAGTAAAAACTTTTCTCGTCAAATCGCTTTTAATGTAATTCCACAAATCGATGTCTTCTTAGAAAACGGTTACACCAAAGAAGAAATGAAGATGGTTTGGGAAACTAAGAAGATATTAGGTGATGAAAACATATTAGTTAACCCAACGGCAGTACGTGTACCGGTATTTTTTGGTCATGGCGAAGCTTTACACATTGAAACTAACTCACCTATTTCAGCCGATGAAGTTAAAGACTTATTAGAACAAGCTCCTGGTGTAGTGCTTTGTCGTAATGATGAAGACTTTCCAACCCAAATTGGTGATGCTAGTGGTAAGGATGATACTTATGTTGGCCGGATTCGTGAAGATATCAGTCACAATTGCGGCATTAATATGTGGGTTGTTGCCGATAATGTTCGCAAAGGGGCGGCAACTAATAGTATCCAGATCGCTGAATTATTGGTAAAAGATTATTTAAGCTAGTGAGCTAAGTTACTTAACTATATTAATTAAGTAACTTTAAGTTATATAAAGCTAAGAAAGATAAACAAAACTCGTCGAGCAATATAGTGCACGGCGAGTTTTTTTCGGTTAATAGCTCTATTAGCTCTAGATAAATAACTTATTACTCAGGCAAGCGCTGCTTATCCAGAGTACAAGTTAGTTAAGGCCTCTAGCTAATTATTTACAACGCTAGCGCATAGAGGGTTTTGTTTACGGAACAGTTACAAAAATAGAAGACTTATTGAGTGAATTTGCTATTATCTTGTTAGTTAATGATTTTTTGGAATAAACATTGCATTTTATCTTTGAGATAAGCTTTATCTGATAAAGGTGGAGTAAAGCGGTATTTTTTTGGCGCCAAAATATATTGATTAGCGCTCGTAACATAAAATAGTTAAATTAGCTTAATTAGGAATCCTGATGCAAAAATTATTACGCCTGTGCCTATGGCAGGCGATTATTATTGGCATACTCACTGCTCATTTCCCAGTTAGTGCAGAAGAAGAGCGCGGCATTCGCATGCGCGGGCCTAAAAGTAGTGATGTTTTTCCTTATGACCGTTATGGCCCCATCACCTCAAAAGATACTTTGTGGAATATTGCCACTAGAGTGAAACCTGATACTCGCTTGAGTGTTTACCAGGTAATGCAGGCGCTATATCAAGAAAACCCACAAGCGTTTGTTGATAGTAATATCAACCACTTAATTGAAGGACAATATTTAAAAATCCCATCGTTTAATAACATGATGGCGGTTAATACTGCAAGTGCGAAAAAGAAATCAGCCCGAGACAGTAAAACTTGGCAAAAAGCTCAACCGAAAGTAACTAAAAAGGTGTTAATCACCGAGCCTAGTGTTAATAAAAAAGATTTAGATACGGTAAAAACTCAAATCAACGAGCAATTGACAAAAATTGATAATGAACAGCAAAAGCGTTTAGAAACTATTCAAAATGACGTCTTAGACTCAATTGATGGCCTGCAAGCCATATTAAAAGAAAATGATCATTTACGTCAGCAACTGACCTCTTTTAATGACAAGCTTGGTGTTATGCAAAATGAGGTGGCTAAAGGCAAAGAAATCAAGTTGCAAATGGATGATATGATCAGGTTGCAGCAAGCCTTATTAGCAAAAGCGGAAGCTCGAGAAAAAGAACTGCTACTCGAAAAACAACTTGCCGAGCTAGCTGAGCAAGACATTACTTCAAGCTTGTGGTTTAAGATCGTTATGGGCACATTGCCAGCGCTATTAATTCTCGGTTTATTGGGTTTTTTGTTTAAACGTAGGCAACAAGTCTCAGATGAAGCATTTTTTAGTGAGTTAGATAGCAAAAAGAAAACACCTGCAGCTAAAAAAGCAACAGAATCGGAAGAGCTGCCACTTGATAATGAATTGTCATTAGACAATGAGTTGAGCTTGGATGATGAACTGGATTTAAGCGATGACTTATCATTGGATGATGAATTATCTCTCGATGATGAGTTAGATTTAGATGATGATCTTTCAATAGATCTCATTGAAAATGATGATGACAAGTTACTTGATGACGAGGTTATTCATTTAGATGACGATGATAGTCTAGATGATCTCGACGATCTTGAAGATATATTATTAGATGATGAGAGTGACAACGGTGTTCTTGAAGGCGGCGAACTAGCTCAAGATGACTTAGACTCCTTATTATCCGGATTAGATGATGACGCTCCAGACTCTGATAAGCCTTCAACCGATGATGAAAAAAATAAGCAAGAAGATGAGCTTGAAGGTGGTGAATTAAGTCAAGATGACTTAGATGACCTGCTTGGTGGTTTAGACGATCTTGATGATGACGACATAGCTGTTGAAGGTCCTAGTGAAGACAAAGTCGAACAACCTCTCGAACAGGTGAAAGAAGAAAAAATAGAAACGGCAGAGGTAACTGACCCAGATGATATCGATGCGCTGCTCGAATCAGTTTCTGATCAGGCAAATGATACCCCTGCAGATGTCACCGACCCAGATGATATCGATGCGCTGCTCGAATCAGTTTCGGATAAAGCAAGTGAAGCTCCTGCTGATGTAACTGATCCGGATGATATTGATGCTTTACTTGCCTCTGCTTCTGCTCCTGTTGAGGAAAAAGCCGAAGAACCAGTTGATGTAACTGACCCCGATGATATTGATGCTTTGCTTGCCTCAGCTGCTCCTGTTGCTGAAGAGCCAGTCGAAGAAAAAGCCAAAGAACCAGTTGATGTAACTGACCCTGATGATATTGATGCTTTGCTTGCTTCAGCTGTTGCTCCTATTGCTGAAGAGCCTGTCGAAGAACCAGTTGATGTAACTGACCCCGATGATATTGATGCTTTGCTTGACTCTGTTTCTGAACGGGAAAGTGTTCAGGCAAGTGATGCACCTGCCGAAGAAAAGGTTGCAGAGCCAATTGAAGACGTTGATGTCACAGATCCCGATGATATCGATGCGCTGCTAGCCTCTATGTCAGATAACGCTCCTATGCCGAAGCAAGCAGATGTGACAGAGCCAGAGAATCAAGAAAAATCTGATATGGCAGTGGCTGAACAAGATACTGAGGATAAGGCAATGGCACAAGATAGTGAATTAAGTGCCGAAGAGTTACAAATCCAAAAAGAAATCGCAGAAAATGAAGCTAAAATTGCCGAGTTTACTGCCGAATATGTCACACCATTTCTCACCGCAGACTTTAGCGATATTCTCGCTAAACAAAATGAAGCGGAGTTAGCTACTGAAGAGCCCGCGAGTACTGACAGCGTTGAAGTCGATGATGAACTAGATATTGATGCCCTCATTGCTGATACACAAAGTGAAGATGAAGTTGTTGAAAATGAGCAAGCAGCCACGCAAGAAGATATTGGTGATAGCTTAACGGATTATGTAGCAGATGAAGTATCTAATGAACAAAGTGATGAATCACTTACTGAGTCAGCATTAACTCAATTACTGGCAGAAGAAGCGTTAGATGACACGGCTGGGCAATCAGAAGAACAAGCAGAAGTAAGCCCTTTTGAAGGTATTGAATTAGCGCCTGATTTTTCTGATGAAGAGGTTTTAGCTGATCTATTGGCCGAGACGGCTGAATTGGAGGAAGAAGAGATCATTGAAAGCGCTGATGCTCTAGACATAATTGAAGAGTTAGATAATGTCGATTTTGATGAACTGCTGGCTAATATTGAAGAGGAGTCGGCTCCAAGTACATCAACTGATGATGAAGTTGAATTAATCCTTGATGATATTGGTGACGACCTCACTGAAGAAAGTCTTGGCGAAGAGAGTCTGCCAAGCGTAAAAGCAACAGAGGCAACACCAGACTATGTATCAGTTGATGATCTGCTCTCTGATACTTTCGATGAGGTTGGTACAGCAGAGCCTTACGAAAAAACCAATATTGATGTTGGCCTAGGACAGTTTGCTGAAAATGACAGTGGTATTGATGTTGATAAAGATGGCTCAATGTCGAGTAAATTAGATTTAGCAAAAATGTATATAGAAATGAGTGATGAAGAAAATGCTCAAGTAATCTTACAAGAAGTCATGGTAAAGGGTGATGCAAGTCAGCAAGTTGAGGCGAAAGCATTATTAGATTCACTGTAAAGCGCTAAATTTCCAGAGCAGAAAGTTAAGTATAAAATAGCCTAACTGGGTAAAATAAAGGATAATGTGCAGCGAAAACATTCTCCTTATTAGAAAGGCAAGTTTACATGCGTTACGCGTTAGGCATTGAGTATGATGGTAAAAATTATTGTGGCTGGCAACGGCAAAATAACGCTATCACAGTACAAGAAAAAGTAGAGAAAGCATTATCAATAATCGCTGATGAGCCGATAGCGGTTGTTTGTGCGGGGCGTACAGATACCGGCGTGAATGCGACTAATCAAGTGATTCATTTTGATACTTTAAAAAAGCGTAAAGATGTAGCTTGGACTTTAGGCGTTAATACCCACTTACCTGCTGATATTGCTGTTGCATGGGTAAAACAAGTTGATGAAGAATTTCATGCACGTTTTAGTGCCACCGCGAGAAACTACCGGTATATCATTTATAATAAACCGCTACGTTCAGCTATATTAAGTCATGGCATCAGCCATTGTCACTATGCCTTAGATGAAAACCTTATGCAGCAAGGCGCCGATTACCTTCTTGGTCAGCATGATTTTACCTCTTTTCGTACCGTACATTGTCAGTCTCATTCTGCGGTTCGCACGATAAAACATTGTCGGGTAACTCGACAGGGTGATTACCTTATTGTTGATATCAAGGCGAATGCTTTTTTACATCATATGGTAAGAAATATTGTTGGTAGTTTAATGCGGGTTGGACAATCACAAGAAACAACCGTTTGGATGCAAGAAGTTTTGTTGGCTAAAAATCGTTGTGTCGCTGGCGTTACTGCGCCACCAGAAGGTTTATACTTTGTTGATGTTGATTATCCAGAAACCTTCAATTTACCTAAAAGCCGTTTGGGACCATTGTTTTTATAGACAAAAAAGTTTATGAACTCACAGTTTCTTACTAAGCAGACCAGTTTTTTCTATATTCTATGGGGTATAGTATGGTCTAATGTTCGGTTTATAATTCGTATAACTTTAAACTAGAGTTTGGTGGGGTATTTCCATCAATAAACCGACAGATATTTCGTTGCAACAGGCAAAAATAAAATTATGAGCTGGATAGAAAGAATTCTCCCGAAAGCAAAAACGACACAAAAAAGTAATATTCCAGAGGGTGTATGGAGTAAATGTTCTTCATGTAATGCCGTGCTTTATAAAGCTGAATTAGAGCGTCAAATCTCAGTATGCCCTAAATGTGATCACCATATGCGTATCAGTGCACGTAAACGTATTGATAGCTTTCTTGACAAAGATAACCGCATGGAATTAGGTGAAGAGTTTGAAGCTCAAGATATCTTAAAGTTTAAAGACTCTAAGCGATATAAAGACCGTTTAACTGCCGCTAGAAAAAATACCGGTGAGAAAGATGCGCTGATTGTCATGAAAGGTGAGCTATATGGTATGCCTGTTGTTGCAGCTGCATTCGAATTTGGATTTTTAGGCGGCTCAATGGCTTCTGTAGTAGGAGCTCGCTTTGTTAAAGGTGTTGAGTACTGTTTAGAGCATAATGTACCATTTATCTGTTTCTCTGCCAGTGGTGGAGCCCGTATGCAAGAAGCGCTGTTCTCTTTAATGCAAATGGCAAAAACCAGTGCCGCTTTAGCGAAAATGAGCGAGAAAGGCCTTCCTTACGTGTCAGTATTAACCGATCCTACAATGGGCGGTGTATCAGCAAGTTTGGCTATGCTAGGTGACATTAATGTTGCTGAGCCTAAAGCACTTATTGGTTTTGCCGGTCCACGTGTTATTGAGCAAACCGTTAGAGAGAAGTTACCTGAAGGTTTCCAACGTAGTGAGTTTTTATTAGAAAGAGGCGCAATTGATATGATCATTGATCGCCGTGAAATGAAAACAACTATAGCTAGAATGCTAGGTAAGTTTATGGGCCAGGTTAGCGTAGTTGCTAAAGCAGAATAAGCCAATAGTAATTATTGTCTATTTAACTCAAATCAGTTGTTGATAGCATAAATGTTAAAATCAAATTCAAGCCACTATCAAGATTTCACCAATCTTGAACAGTGGCTTTATTATTTAGAAAACCTACATAGTACTGAGATAGACCTTGGTTTAGCTCGGATCGGCAAAGTTGCCCAGCGTTTAGCCATTGACTTAAGCTTTGCTAAGGTTATTACCGTTGCTGGCACAAATGGTAAAGGTACCACCTGTGCTTTTATCGAAAATGCCTTACTTAACGCCAAAAATCATGGCTCGCAAGATGGCATTGCTGTTTATTCCTCTCCCCATATTGAGCGTTTTAATGAGCGCCTGCGGATAAATAAGCAAGATATTGCCGATCAGCCGTTAATGGATGCTTTTAAACAAATTGAAGCTGTCCGTGCTGAGATTTCTCTTAGTTACTATGAATATACAACGTTAGCAGCATTGCTGGTGTTAATGGACGCTAAGCCGAGCTATATCATACTTGAAGTAGGTCTAGGTGGTCGCTTGGATGCAACTAACCTTATTGATGCCGATATCGCTGTGATCACGACCATAGATCTCGATCACCAAAATTTTCTAGGTAATGATAGAGAAAGCATTGGCTTTGAAAAAGCCGGTATCATGCGACAAGAGCAATACATTGTTATTGGTGATACCAGTGTGCCTAAGTCGGTTCTAGCCCATGCTCATTCGTTACAGGCCATTCATGGTGAAAACTTATTTTTACGCGAACACGAGTTTGTGGTTAAAAGTGAAAAGTCCCATTCTCATAGCCAATTGCATTGGCAGTGGCAATCTAAGAAAACCCAGCTAACCCAGCTAAAAACACCTTTTATTCCCCAAGATAACGTGGCGACCGCGTTAATGGTGTTAGAGAAACTCGATATTGCTCTTAGCTCTGAGTTTGTCAATAAAATTATTTCAATAACTAAAGTCCCTGGGCGAACAGAGTTAATACATCAAGCAAACCATTGTGATGTTATTCTTGATGTTGGTCATAATCCGCAAGCGACTCGATACTTAGCGGATCACCTTAAACGTTTAAAAGAGCAAGCTAGCTATGAAAATATTTATGCTGTAGTGGCTATGCTGGGAGATAAAGACATCAGCGCAAGTTTGTTATCACTCAAAGATGATGTTGATTATTGGTATGCAGGAGCACTTGATGTACCAAGGGCTGCCAGCAAAGAAACCATGCAAAAGAAGTTGGCAATGTTTACTAATGCGACTAATTGTTTTGACAATGTCGACCAGGCATTTAAAATGGCGAACATGCAGGCGAGTTCGTCTGACTTGATTCTTGTTTTTGGCTCATTTTTTACCGTTGCTCAAATCAGATCTCAGCTAATTAACTGTTAGTTAGGCCATATTATATTTGCCATTTTAGCTTAGACGTATTAACTTTGCGGTATTCATTTTGACTAACAGTTTTTCCGAATAGTTTAAGTTGTATTAATTAGGAGTGTCTCTTGTCTACACCGTTTCAAAATCGTCTGGTCGGTACTATTATTGTTGCCGCCGTGGTTATCATTTTCCTACCTGATGTACTTGATGGCGAAAAACAGTCACACCAAGCAGATTTTGAAGCTATTCCAAAGGCAGAAGTGTTCACAGGGAAATTAACTAACAAACCCTTTCCAGAAGATAAATTAGTAAGACAAAAACCTATAACTATTTCTAATGAAGAAGCCATCGATGAGCTTGTTCGTGCTCAGTCGATTGAAGAGTCGACGAAACCGTCAAGTAAAGTCAAAGATAAAGTAGCCGTTACTAAATCAATAGCTAAACCTGTAGCTAAACCGCCAGTAAAATCAAAGAGTCAGTTAAATAAAACATTACCAGAAAAAGCTATCGCCAAAGAGGCTTGGGTGATTCATTTAGGTAGCTTTAAAAATAAAGATAATGTTGCTCAGTTATTAAAAAAATTAAAGGCTAAAGGTTATATCGCTTTTACCAAACCAATCCAAACCAAGCAGGGTACATTAACTAAAGTCATTATCGGACCAGAGTTGATAAAGTCCGCTATGGTTAAAAAGCTACCCGCTCTGCACAAGCTTACCGGTATCCAAGGAAAAGTAGCGTATTTTAAACCAAGTAAATAACAGACATTTTATAAAAGGTTAGGCATTAATTGGCTAATTCTGATAGAATGCGCGCCTCTAATTTAGAGAAACTCAACGAGACACTCAAGTTATGGTTTGGATAGATTACGCCATTTTGGCCATTATAGGCATATCAACACTAGTTAGTTTGATACGGGGCTTTGTAAAAGAAGCAGTATCTTTAGTGATTTGGATCAGTGCCTTTTTCATCGCCAGTACTTTTTATGCCAACCTTGCTAATCTGTTAACCAACATTTCTGATCAATTCTTGCGTAATGCTGCAGCCGTTGCCATTCTCTTCATAACAACCTTAGTACTTGGTGCTTTAGTTAATTACCTTATTGGGCAACTGGTCAGTAAAACCGGTCTTTCAGGCACGGACCGTATATTAGGCCTAGTTTTTGGCGCACTTCGTGGCGTACTTATCATCAGTGCACTGTTATTTTTTGTTGATGCTTTTACCGGTGCGGCCACAACACAGTGGTGGCAAAGCTCACAATTAATCCCTGAATTTACCTTAGTGGTAGAGTGGTTTTTTGAGTACCTTAAAGGTTCATCAAGTTTTTTAACTTAGTTGTTGCTAGCAATGGCTAAGCTCATGCGGAGTCACTCCGTATACTGTAATTTATAGGGTATTATTTCAATATTCTATAACTCAATATTTATATGATGGTTCACATCATGCTAAGCACAATGCTTAGCGCATATTAATATTGTAATTAATTTTTTTGTGGAGAAAAATTTATGTGTGGCATTGTTGGTATAGTCGGTAAAACCTCAGTTAGTCAGTTGTTATATGACGGATTAACTGTACTTCAGCATCGTGGTCAAGATGCCGCAGGTATTGTAACTATTCATAATAATAAGTTCAGACTTCGTAAAGGCAATGGCTTAGTAAAAGATGTTTTTCATACCCGCCATATGCATCGTTTACAAGGTAATATAGGTATTGGTCATATTCGTTATCCGACTGCGGGCACTTCAAGCTCTTCAGAAGCACAACCTTTTTATGCAAACTCTCCTTTTGGCATATCATTAGCGCATAATGGTAACTTAACCAATGCTGAAGAATTAAGAACCTGGTTATTTAATGATGCTCGTCGCCACGTTAATACTACTTCAGACTCTGAGGTTTTATTAAACATCTTTGCCCATGAATTACAGCAAAGTGAAAATATTTCACTTACCCCTGATGATGTCTTTACTGCAGTAGCTAAGCTTCATAAACGAGTTCGTGGCGCCTATGCTACGGTCGCTTTAATTGTTGGCCATGGTATGGTTGCTTTTCGGGACCCGAATGGCATTCGACCTTTAGTTTTTGGTAAACGAGAAACTGAGTTGGGCGTTGAGTATATGGTTGCCTCTGAGTCAGTTGCTCTGGATGCTTGCTCTTTTGATTTTGTTCGTGATGTTGCCCCGGGTGAAACAATATTCTTTGCTGAAAATGGCCAAATCCACAGCCAGCAATGTGCTGAAAATCCAGTTTATAGCCCATGTATTTTTGAGTTTGTTTATTTTGCTCGACCTGACTCCACCATGGATAAAATGTCTGTCTATGCATCACGAGTGGAAATGGGCACTAAGCTTGGTGAGAAAATTGCAGACGAATGGCAAGATCTTGATATAGATGTTGTTATTCCTATCCCTGAAACGTCTTGCGATATAGCGCTACAAATAGCTCATCATCTTGACTTACCATACCGTCAAGGTTTTGTTAAAAACCGTTATATTGGCCGTACCTTTATTATGCCTGGTCAAGAACAACGTAAAAAATCTGTTCGTCAAAAGTTAAATGCTATTACCACTGAATTTAAAGGCAAAAATGTTCTACTGGTAGATGATTCTATTGTTCGAGGCACAACTTCAGAACAAATAGTTGAAATGGCACGCGCTGCTGGAGCCAAGAAAGTTTACTTTGCTTCTGCTGCTCCTGAAGTTAGATTTCCAAATGTTTATGGTATAGATATGCCAAGTGCTAATGAACTCATTGCTCATGGTCGTGAATTAGACGATATCTGTAATTTAATTGGTGCAGATAAGCTGATTTATCAATCTATTGGTGATTTAATTGCTGCTGTTGGCGCGGGTAACCCAGAAATAAAGTCTTTTGACACTTCAGTATTTGATGGTAATTATGTGACCAATGATATTGATCAGGCTTATTTAGAAAGGTTAGATGCGTTACGCAATAATACCAGTAAAGAAACATCAGATAAAAATGCTGACTCGATAATTGATATGCATAATGAAGGTGCAGAGTAACTTTTTACTCTTTCTCACTGTTAAGAATCAGCTGCTTTAATAATACGCAGTAAAAAAGCCTTATCTCTGTAATAGAGATAAGGCTTTTTAATGTCGCTCTGAGTTGTCTAGCTTAATGTAAGCTAAGAGACGAATTCAGGACCAAATCCCATGGTCCACATCATTGCGGTAAGCCCCATTAAGGCAACCAATAAAACTAAACCGCAAGTTACCACTGAGCTGGAGTAGATAAAGCCTTTTTCTTCCGGAATATTCATCATAATAGGAACGCCGGAATATAATAAATATATTGAATATACTACAGCTGCCAGACCGGCTAGTGCGACAAACCATAGTACTGGGAATAAAGCAGTAATACCTACCATAAGTAATGGTGTTGCTGTATATGCTGCAAGTTCAAGTGCTTGAACATAATCTGGTTTAGAGTCAAAAGTTTTCGCCATCCACTGAATTAAATAAGCTAAGGCGAAAACGCCAGAAATTAAAGCGAAATACATGCTCACAGCCATTATTTTAGCGCTTTCTACGCTTATTCTTATTGGATCACCTACGCCAATTGTCCAACCAATGTAGGCCGTAGCATAAAAACAGCATATCGCTGGAATCAAGGCTATGGTTAAAATATGCATCAAGCTATAACTTAAGCTTTCGTGGCGCTTTTCAATAACATGCCATTCTTCTTTAGGGTGAGTGTATAAGCCCCATATGTGGTTTAGTATCATAATCATTCCTCTCGCACGTAAATATTCGGAAAGTACTTTTTAGTCAAAATAAACAACAACAAATAATTAAGCCATCAGTACTCTTATTATTACTTCTTTATTTATGAAAGATATAAGATGATTCGTCAAGTGTTGCTGTAAAAATAAACAATAAAGCTCTATGGAAATAGCTTTTAATACTTTTTTGCGATAACGAAAATAATTTGATTTGAGTGAGTGCTAACTGATTTTTATACGTACAATTGACATTACTTCTATATCAAATCCGGCGACAACCTCAGTTTCAGGGTAATAAGTTAAATTGACTCTTTGTCCTTGCAAGCATTTATAAAGCTTTTTACGTTTGTATTTAAAGGGCACATCTATATTATCTAATATCAGGGTGTTGACTATCCAATCATCACACTCTCGCTGCACATGGGAGCTTACTTTCATATGTTCGCTATGCACCAACTTATCGTGTTTTTTAATAAGTTTCTGAGCGGAATTTTTATTGCTAAGCTTTTTTTTTATTATAGAAGGCATAAATTTAATCTATGTAAGCTAAAAAACAGATTTTGCTAGTATCTCAAGAAATAGACTTTTAAAATAGGGGGACTGGCATAAATGAACTGCCTAGTTATATAGAGCTGAGAGAACAGATGACTGAAGTAGAGCAACTATTAACACCGATATTAAAATTTCTATCATGTGAAACACCTGATGCTTGGATAGATGAAGCGAAGAAAAAAGTAAATTTACCGATCATTCTGCGAGATCATCTTGCCTGTGAGCTTAAAGCCGGGCAAACCGCTATGTTTCTCATTCGAAAATATGCTATTGATAAAGCCAGTCATAAGATCTTACTGGAATGGTTTGAACCTTATGAAGACTTTTTATATCGAAAGCGAGGTGATTTAGGATCACTTGCCAAGAAAAATAAGCTATCTAAGGGTCTTTTACCCAAAATTAGTAGCTCTCAAGGTAAGCCAGCTTATAGCCAAGATCTTATTGATAAAATGGTACTGTTAATTAGAGAAGAGTTGCATCATTTTTATCAAGTATTAGAGATTATGGTTAAACGGGATATTCCTTTTGATGGTCTTACTGCCGGACGTTACGCCAAAGGTATGCTCAAACATGTGACAACTTATGAGCCAAATGCGTTAATTGATAAATTGATTATTGGTGCTTACATTGAGGCACGTTCGTGTGAACGTTTCGCGAAATTAGCGCCGCATTTAGATGATGAGTTGAATAAGTTTTATGTGTCTTTATTACGCTCAGAAGCACGTCATTATCAAGACTATTTAGCTTTAGCAGCACAAGTTGCCGGTGAGGGGATAGATATTAGCGAGCGTATTGCTTATTTTGCTAAGGTAGAAGCTGAACTTATTTCTAGCCCAGATGAAGACTTTAAATTTCACTCTGGCACGCCAGTTTAAGTTATTGGTAACGCTTTAGCGGTTTTCGCTTTAACTACATATTGATTGAGAGAGTTAAAGCGATAAGATAATAGTACTTCTGGGAAGGGTTACTAAACTAAAGGGTGATTGAGCAATTCAATAGATTCAGGTGTGACTTTTAGCCAAGCACCTTGTTCGTACCAATCACCTAATACTATGCGTTGAGCATTTTCACCATTCGCCATTATTTCATGTACTGCCGGTCTGTGTGTAT
Source organism: Colwellia sp. (assembly GCF_013215345.1). Classification (GTDB taxonomy): domain Bacteria; phylum Pseudomonadota; class Gammaproteobacteria; order Enterobacterales; family Alteromonadaceae; genus Colwellia. The sequence goes on from NZ_JABSOV010000002.1 coordinate 47,543, forward strand.
GACCATGAATTAATAATTGGCTTTGGTATTGCTCAAGGCATGTAACCACTTCACTTTCGGTGACATCCATAATTTCTTGCGATTTCACTGCCGTAGCAGCAGCACTTTGTTTTCTATAATTTGCCGCCATTTTTTTACGGATAAATAATGGCAGACTTTTAACGGCTGTTTGCCACCACCAAGACCGAGATTTTTTTCTAAATACCTGGTAATTAATGTCTCGCGTACATAAGGTGTCGCCATGCATAATGACCACAGTTTGACCATAAAGCTCGATAGTCTCGATTTCAGGCAGTAGCTGCATTTTTGCTTTTTTAGCGTAAGACTTACCTAGCAGAAAATCTCTATTACCGTGTATAAAATAAATTTTTGTGCCTATTTGACTTAGCTTAGTTAGCGCATCGGCAATGGTTTTAAGGTAAGGGCTATCATCATCATCGCCAACCCAAGCTTCAAATAAGTCGCCAAGGATATATAGCTTTTCGGCCTCAATGGCATCATCTTTTAAAAAGCGTAAAAAACAGGCCGTTATATCTGGCCTGTTTTCGCATAAATGCAAATCAGCAATAAAATACGTTATTGCTGATTTAGTTTTGTTAATCATTGTTTGCGGCTAAACTTATTCAACAATTGCTGATTCAATCAAAATGTCATCTTTTGGTACGTCGCCGTGACCATGATAAGTGCCTGTTTCAACTAAAGCCATTTTATCGACGATATCCATGCCTTCGACAACTTCACCAAATACACAGTAACCCCAGCCTTGTACATTTTCAGCGGTGAAATCTAAAAAGTCATTATCTGACAAATTGATAAAAAACTGTGCTGATGCTGAATGTGGCTCTTGAGTACGTGCCATAGCTAAAGTACCACGTTTATTACTTACACCGTTATTTGCTTCATTTTTGATACTAGCGCGAGATTCTTTTTCTTCTAAACCAGGAGCAAAACCGCCACCTTGTGCCATAAAACCTTTAATTACACGGTGAAAAATCGTGCCATTGTAGTGACCTTCTTCAACATATTGTTGGAAGTTTTTTGCTGAAACAGGTGCGTTATCGAAGTCTAATTCAATTTTAATATCGCCAAGGCTTGTTTTTAATATGATCATAATTGTCTCTTGTTTAGTTCTGATGAATTGTTCTGATAAATTAATTGCGGCAATTGTACGCTAACTTGCTATAAAGTGCATTAGTCTTGGTGATCCTTTAGATTTGTTCAGGTACAATCTACAGCCTAATCAAATGAAAATACTCAGTAGGAGTCATAAAATATCATGTTGCAGATTTACAACACCTTAAGTCGTCAAAAAGAAACCTTTACACCAATTAATCCAGGTAAAGTAGGCTTATATGTTTGTGGTTGCACAGTTTATGACTTATGCCATATTGGTCACGGTCGCACCTACATTAGCTTTGATAATATTGCCCGTTACTTACGATTTTCTGGGTATGAGGTGAATTATGTGCGCAACATCACCGATGTTGAAGACAAGATTATTAATCGTGCCCATGAAAATAATGAATCACCTGAAGCATTAACTGAGCGTACCATTGCCGCAATGCATCAAGACTTTGATGCCCTCAATATGGTTCGACCGGACTTGGAACCGAGAGTAACCACGCATATGGACGAAATCATTACTATGATTGAAACCTTAGTGGCGAAGGAGCATGCTTATGTTGCCGGTGCTAACGTTAAATCTACCGGGCAGGGTGATGTCTTGTTTGATGTCTCTAGTTATGCGGATTACGGCAAACTAAGTGGCCAAAACCTTGAGCAATTACAATCGGGTTCACGCGTAGAAGTTGATCAGTATAAACATAACCCGCTTGATTTCGTCTTATGGAAATCGGCTAAATCTGGGGAGCCTAGTTGGTCATCTCCTTGGGGAGAGGGTCGTCCTGGTTGGCATATTGAATGTTCGGCGATGAACGCGAAAGAGCTTGGTCATCATTTTGATATTCATGGCGGCGGCTCTGATTTAACTTTTCCTCATCATGAAAATGAAATTGCGCAAAGTTGTTGTGCCCTTGATACACCCTACGTAAATTATTGGATTCACACAGGTATGGTGCAGGTCGATCAAGAAAAAATGTCTAAGTCATTAGGTAATTTTTTCACTATACGTGATGTATTAACTCAATATGATGCCGAAACGGTACGATTTTTCTTAACGACAGGGCATTATCGCAGTCAATTAAATTATTCCACCGATAACTTAACGCAAGCGAGATCGTCAGTAGAGCGAATTTACACTTCGCTACGTGATGTAAATATCCCAAGTAATCATGTGTTAGATAAAGATTTAAGTTTTGTTAAGCAATTTTGCCAAGCAATGGATGATGACTTTAACACCCCACAAGCATTAGCAGTGTTTTTTGAAATATCGAAAGAGTTGAATGTTGCTAAAGCTGCCAATAATGAAGCCTTAGCTGGCGAATTGGCGGCAACATTAGTTGCTCTTGGTGATATTGTTGGTTTATTACAGCTTGACCCTGCCGCTTTCTTGCAAGGTGACAATGATAATGACGAAGTGGCTGAAATTGAGGCACTTATTGTCCAACGCAATCAAGCACGGATTGATAAAGATTGGGCACTTGCAGATGACGCTCGTGACAAACTTAATGCGATGAATATTGTGTTAGAAGATAGCGCCGGTAAAACAACATGGCGTAAAGCTTAAAAGAACTTTAGTGTTGATACATACTGCACTAAGCTACGAATATTATGCATTAAGTAATTATTAAGTAACAAAAAGGGTGAACACTGAAAGGTGTTCACCCTTTTTTATCTCTAAGCTTAAGTCTAAGTGTTTAATAAGTACGCTTTATTTTTTAGGCTTTAAAGCGAGTTATTATTGAGTCGCTTGTTCACATGCAATCAAAGTATTCTCAATTAAGCTGGCTACTGTCATTGGGCCAACGCCACCAGGCACTGGTGTGATAAATGCGGCTTTTTCTTTAGCAACATTAAATTCAACATCACCCACTAATTTACCGTTATCTAGGCGGTTAATACCTACATCTATCACTATCGCGCCTTCTTTAATCCATTCACCAGGGATAAAGCCAGGTTTGCCAACGGCTACCACAATAAGGTCTGCGTTTCGTACTTTACCTTCTAAGTCTTTGGTAAAGCGATGCGCTGTTGTTACCGTGCACTTGGCTAGTAAAAGCTCTAAGCCCATAGGTCGACCGACAATGTTTGAGGCGCCAACAACAAGTGCATCTAGACCTCTAGGGTCGATACCAGTAGATTCAATTAAGCTGATGATGCCTTTTGGTGTGCAGGGTCTTAGGCCAGGTTGTCTTAATACTAATTTACCGACATTAGATGGATGAAAGCCGTCAACATCTTTAAGTGGATTGATGTGCTCGATAATTAAATCAGAATTTAATGTTGCAGGTAAAGGAAGTTGCACTAAAATTCCATCAATAGAATCATCGTTATTTAATTCACTTACTAAGGCTAGTAATTCTTGCTCTGACGTTGTTATAGGTAAGTCATAAGAGCGGGAAACAAAACCAACTTCTTCACAGGCTTTACGTTTACTACCAACATAAACCTGTGACGCAGCATCACAACCAACAAGAATCACGGCTAAACCAGGTGCTCTTAGGCCTTTACTAATACGTAAGCTAACTTTTTCTTTAACTGAATCTCTAAGTTGTTTGGCAATTACTTTGCCATCGATCAATGATGCTGTCATAACTCTACTATTAGCCTTGGTTTAAGTAATAAAAAAACACGGTTATTTTGCCACAAACTACACCCGTATTGTAGGTTTACTTTACTTAACATTACCTCAAGATAAGTAGCGTTACATAAATGAGTTAATTTCTATTGGCATTGTTAGTATTGTATACAATAGTCAGCTGATATATAGATCAGAGCGTTTTTGTGAAATTAAGAATGAGTAAAGGTGACATATTTATTTAATAGACAATACTGAGTCATTACACAGACAACTTAATTAAATATCACACTAGGCGTAAGGAAGAGGTACCTCCATTGTTTCCCTACTAATAAGAACATTAATAATCTTGGCTTAAGTTAACTTAATAAGCTAAATGTTTTTTATATAAAGTGGAAATGATTTTAGTTGAAAATCAGGTCAAATAAGCGAGTAAATCACAGTCGCTAGCTGAACAATTCAACGACTTGTGTTAAAAACGACCGAACGGCATTTTTTTTATAAAAAAGGTTTGACTGAGGCTAAGCAACTCGGTAATATCCGCATCCGTTGAAACGAGGTGATTTATTACTTGTTGAAACAGCATAAATCGGTGATTAGCGCAGCTTGGTAGCGCACTTGGTTTGGGTCCAAGGGGTCGCAAGTTCGAATCTTGCATCACCGACCACTTTATTCTCTCTTTGTCATTCTGAAAATCCTCAATTTAATATTCAATACTGCCTAGCCTGCTTAAAATTTATAATTCTACTTGTTTTGTTATTTATAGCGGAAGCTAAAAAGTTGTTGTACACCTACTTGTTATACCTAAATCCTTATCCTGAGCGCGACTGTGCTCTGCTTTCTATTTATACCAATTCCATAAATTATTGCCCACTTGTGTTGGTTAAAATACTCCAAGGTGGCGTTGCTCTCAATCCCAATAGCCAGCTATTGCTCAATCAAGCGCCTTGCCCTGATTTATTTTCCCTACTCACAACAAGATCACAAACTTAATGTAAATGGTATTACTATGAAATGGCTAAGATCTTTCATCGATAAAATTACCCTTATGGCAAAAGTCAAACTTTGCACAAATGATAGTCAATAGTACTGAATTATTGACAATTTATACATAGGTTAAAACTTACACCTTGCAACTTTTTTTTTGCCTCGCTATAATTTGGCGTCATATTTTTGTAACAGGGCATCATTTTGTCACAAATTTGGTAAGTTTTATCAAATGTGTTGGCTATTAATTGGTGCGTAAAAAGCGTAGTACGCTAATTTTTGAGGTATTTAAATGCAAGTTTCAGTTGAGACTACACAAGGTTTGGAACGTCGTCTGACTATTTCTGTTCCTGCTGAGAAAGTAGATGTAGAAGTTAAGAATCGTCTTCGTCAAATTAGTAAAACACAGCGTATTGACGGTTTCCGTCCGGGTAAAGTGCCAGCATCAGTAATTCAGAAGCGCTATGGTAAATCAGTACGTCAAGAAGTTGCTGGTGAGCTTATGCAGCGTAACTTTGTTGATGCTATTGTTGCAGAAAAAATCAATCCTGCCGGTCGTCCTTCATTTGTTGCTAAAAGCAATGAAGATGGCAAAGCACTAGAATTTGAAGCAACTTTTGAAGTGTATCCTGAAGTTGAACTAAAAGATTTAGATAAAATCGCTATTGAACGTCCACAAGTAGACGTGACTGATGCTGATTTAGATGAAATGTTTGTTACGCTACAAAAGCAACACCAAACATGGAAAGAAAACAAACGCAAAACTAAAAAAGGCGATAAGTTAACACTTGATTTCACTGGTCGTGTCGACGGTGAAGACTTTGACGGTGGTAAAGCTGAAGGTTTTGAATTAGAACTAGGCGCTGGTCGTATGATCCCTGGTTTTGAGAAAGAAGTAACTGGCATGAAAGCTGGTGACGAAAAAACTATCAAGGTAACTTTCCCTGAAGATTACCATGCTGAAAACCTAAAAGGTAAAGAAGCTGAGTTTGATATCGTTGTTCATAAAACTGAAGGTCCTGAACTGCCAGAAATCAATGAAGAGTTTGCAAAGCTTTTCGGTATTGAAGAAGGTGGCGTTGAAGCTTTACGTGCTGAAGTAAGCAAAAACATGGCACGTGAACTAACACAAGCGGTTAAAGCTAAAGTTAAAACACAAGTTCTTGATGGCTTATTAGCTGGACATGCGGTTGACTTACCTTCAGCACTTGTTACTCAAGAAGTGGATGTTTTACGTCAACAAGCGATGCAACGTTTCAAAGGCCAAATGGACCCTAAGAACTTGCCACAACTTCCAGCTGAAATGTTTACTGAACAAGCTGAACGTCGTGTTAAAATCGGTTTACTTTTAGGTGAAGTAATTAAAGTCAATGAACTTAAAGTTGATGAAACTAAAGTTAATGAATTAATTGCGTCTGCGGCTTCTGCTTATGAAGATCCTAAAGAAGTTGTTGAATACTACGCTAACAATAAAGAGCTTATGCAACAGATGCAAAATGTTGCATTAGAAGAACAAGCGGTTGAGATTTTAGTTGAAAAAGCTAACGTTTCGGATAAAAAAGCTAGCTTCAACGACATAATGAACCCAGAAGCGAAGTAATTTTAAGTAAAGCTGAAGTTTATCGTCTTTAAAGTTAATTTTGCATTGACAATAGACTCAGCAATCGCTTAAATTTAATGGCTTGTATGGCAACATACAGGCCATTTTTATTTATTAAGGGAAGGTATACTCTTGTTTAACTCTCAAATTGGTTCTCAAATTACATCACAAAGTTCATCTCCGGTTTCATCACAAAGCAGTGCAACAGGTATTGAAAGCGCGTTAGTACCTATGGTTGTTGAGCAAACCCCTAAAGGTGAGCGTTCATATGATATCTACTCAAGGCTGTTAAAAGAGCGTGTAATCTTCCTTTGTGGTCAAGTTGAAGATCATATGGCTAACTTGATTATTGCGCAGTTATTATATTTGGAGTCAGAGAGTCCAGATAAAGATATTTTTCTCTACATAAATTCACCTGGTGGTTCAGTAACCGCAGGTATGGCAATTTATGACACGATGAAATTTATTAAACCTAATATCAGCACAGTTTGTATTGGCCAAGCGGCAAGTATGGGTGCGTTTTTATTATCAGGTGGTGAAAAAGGCAAACGCTATTGTTTACCAAATGCACGAGTAATGATTCATCAGCCGCTTGGTGGTTTCCAAGGCCAAGCATCTGATTTTGAAATTCATGCGAAAGAAATATTATTTATAAAAGATAAACTTAACGGTTTAATGGCTGAGCATACCGGTCAAACGCTAGAGAAAGTTTCTCAAGATACAGACAGAGATAATTTCTTAAGTGCAGAAGCAGCAGTTGAATATGGATTAGTTGACTCCATATTAGAACAACGTAACGATAAATAGGAATTCGGTGTATACTTAGCGGTGTAGATTGAGAATTAAATGGATTTATTGGTATTAAAAGTTTAGAGGTAGGGCATGACCGATATTAAAAGTGGTGGCGATAATGGTAAATTACTTTACTGCTCATTTTGTGGCAAAAGCCAACATGAAGTACGTAAATTAATTGCTGGTCCATCAGTCTTTGTTTGTGATGAATGTGTAGAACTGTGTAATGACATTATTCGCGAAGAAATTTCTGAAATTTCGCCAAAAGAAAGTAAAGAAGCATTACCTTCTCCTATCGAAATCCGGGAAAAGCTTGATGACTATGTTATTGGTCAGGATCACGCGAAAAAAGTATTAGCGGTTGCCGTTTATAATCACTATAAACGTCTACGTAAAGGTGATAACCACAACGGTGTTGAACTGGGTAAAAGTAACATCTTACTTATTGGGCCAACAGGGAGTGGTAAAACGTTATTAGCACAAACCCTTGCCCGTTTACTTGATGTGCCATTTACTATGGCAGATGCAACTACGCTAACCGAAGCTGGTTATGTTGGTGAAGATGTAGAGAACATCATTCAAAAGCTATTACAAAAATGTGATTACGACGTCGAGAAAGCTGAACGTGGTATTGTTTACATTGATGAGATTGATAAGATTTCTCGTAAATCTGATAACCCTTCAATTACCCGTGATGTTTCAGGTGAAGGTGTACAACAAGCGTTATTAAAGCTTATTGAAGGCACTGTCGCTTCAGTACCGCCTCAAGGTGGTCGTAAACATCCACAACAAGAATTTTTACAAGTAGATACTTCTAAAATTCTATTTATTTGTGGTGGAGCCTTTTCAGGTTTAGATAAAGTTGTTGAGCAACGTAATCATACGGGTACTGGCATTGGTTTTGGCGCGGAAGTCCGTGGTAAAGATCAACAGAAATCATTAACCGATCATTTAGCGGAAGTTGAGCCACAAGATTTAGTTAAATATGGTTTAATTCCAGAGTTTATTGGTCGTTTACCGGTTTTAGCAACATTAACTGAACTGGATGAAGAAGCACTTATTCAAATATTGCAAGAGCCTAAAAATGCCCTGACGAAGCAGTTTTCTGCATTATTTGATATGGAAGACGTTGAGCTAGAGTTCAGAACTGATGCTTTGCATGCTATTGCTCGTAAAGCAATGGACAGGAAGACCGGTGCTCGTGGTTTACGCTCTATTGTAGAAGCGGTTTTACTTGATACCATGTATGAATTACCTTCAATGGAAAATGTCAGTAAAATTGTCGTTGATGAAAATACCATTAAAGGTGAGAGTAAGCCGATTGTTATTTATGACAGTAAGCAAGATAAAGCTGCTTCTGAGTAATTTGTAACACGGTTATATCACTAGGTAAAAACTATTAGCCTCAAGCAGTAAGTAATTATTAATAATAATTACTTACTGCTTGAGGCTTTTTTGATCTTAGCAATAATAAATATAGGCTTTGGCGCTTTATTTTTTATCTATTGTTGAAAGTTAACAGCCTAGCCCCATATAGTTTCTATAGCTTTATTTTATTTATTAATTTTCTATCAATTAAAACAATTCCCGAGAAGAGTAGCCAATGAGTAAAGAATTATCTGGTGTCGTTGAGATCCCCGTTTTAGCCTTAAGAGATGTTGTTGTTTACCCGCAAATGGTTATCCCCCTTTTTGTCGGTCGTGAAAAGTCTATTCGTTGTTTAGATTTAGCCATGGAAAACGATAAGCAAGTATTTCTTGTTGCGCAAAAAGATGCCGCTATTGATGACCCTCAAGCTGAGGATGTGTACAGCACGGGCACAGTTGCCACCATTTTACAAATGTTAAAGCTACCCGATGGTACTGTTAAAGTATTGGTGGAAGGTGCACAACGAGCAAAAATAAATAAGTTCGTTGAGACTGAAGAGTACTTTAGTGCAGAAATTGAATATGTTGAGCCAAAAACCGACCTAGGTGATGATATTGAGGTATTGATCCGCTCAGCTATTTCTCAATTTGAAGGTTATGTAAAACTTAACAAGAAAATTCCACCGGAAGTACTCACTTCGGTATCAGGCATTGATGACGCTGAGCAGCTTGCCGATACTATGGCCGCTCATATGCCATTGAAGTTGGCTGATAAGCAAAAAGTTTTAGAAATTATTGATGTTAATCTGCGTTTAGAACATTTGATGGCATTAATGGAAGGCGAGATCGACTTACTGCAAGTTGAAAAGAAAATTCGTACCCGTGTTAAAAAGCAAATGGAAAAAAGTCAGCGTGATTATTATTTGAATGAGCAAATGAAAGCCATTCAAAAAGAGCTTAATGAAGGTGATGATGCTCCAGATGAGCTTGAGCAAATGGCTAAGCGCATAGAAGAAGCACAAATGCCAAAAGAAGCGAAAGACAAGACTCTTGCTGAATATCAAAAGCTTAAAATGATGTCGCCCATGTCGGCAGAGGCAACTGTTGTGCGCAGCTATATCGATTGCATGATAAACGTGCCGTGGAAAAAACGCAGTAAATTAAAGCGTAACCTTACCTTAGCTCAGGAAGTGTTAGACAAAGACCATTTTGGTTTAGATAAGGTTAAAGAGCGCATTTTAGAGTATTTAGCCGTACAACAAAGAGTAAGCCAATTAAAAGGACCCATTCTTTGTTTAGTTGGTCCTCCTGGTGTTGGTAAAACCTCGCTAGGTCAGTCTATTGCTAAAGCTACCGGACGAAAATATGTTCGTATGGCATTAGGTGGCGTTCGTGATGAAGCTGAAATTCGTGGTCATCGCCGTACTTATATTGGCTCGCTACCGGGTAAGTTAATCCAGAAAATATCAAAAGTAGGTGTTAAAAACCCGCTATTCTTATTGGATGAAATCGATAAAATGGCTTCTGATATGCGTGGCGACCCAGCCTCTGCTTTACTTGAAGTGTTAGATCCAGAGCAAAATACCACTTTTAATGATCACTATTTAGAAGTAGATTATGACTTATCTGATGTCATGTTTGTGGCGACATCAAATAGTATGGATATTCCTGGTCCATTGTTAGACCGTATGGAAGTTATTCGTTTGTCGGGCTATACCGAAGATGAAAAACTTAATATTGCTAAAAATCATTTGCTCAACAAACAAATTGAGCGAAATGGCTTGAACGCTAAAGAAATAGACATTGATGATAGTGCTATTGTTGGCATCATTCGTTATTACACCCGTGAAGCGGGTGTGCGTAGTTTAGAACGTGAAATTTCGAAACTATGCCGTAAAGCGGTAAAGGCTATTTTACTGGATAAAAAGTTAAAGAAAGTCACCATTAACCAAGATAATCTAAATGAGTTTTTAGGCGTACAACGCTTTGATTATGGTAAAGCAGATACGGAAAATCGTGTCGGTTTGGTTACCGGTTTAGCGTGGACACAAGTTGGTGGAGAGCTACTTACTATAGAAACAGCCTCTGTACCAGGTAAAGGTAAACTGACATATACCGGCTCATTAGGTGATGTTATGCAAGAGTCAATTCAAGCGGCTATGACTGTGGTGCGAAGTCGTACCGAGAAACTTCGAATCAACGAAAACTTTTACGAAAAACGCGATATCCATGTTCATGTTCCTGAAGGAGCAACACCAAAAGATGGTCCTAGTGCCGGTGTCGGTATGTGTACCGCGTTAGTCTCAAGCCTTACCGGTAATCCGGTAAAAGCCGACGTTGCTATGACAGGTGAAATAACCTTACGTGGTGAAGTGCTTGCGATTGGTGGATTAAAAGAGAAGTTACTTGCGGCACATCGTGGCGGCATAAAAACAGTGATTATCCCCCATGAAAATGAACGTGATTTACAAGAAATCCCAGAAAATGTTAAAGCTGAATTGTCCATTCACCCAGTTAAATGGATAGATGAAGTACTTGCTCTAGCACTTGAGCACCCTGTAGAACAATGGAAAGTTGAAAAGTAACTTGTTCAAAGCTTGGCCTTTTTTGATGATTTACATCAAAAAAGGTCTGAAAAGTTAAAAAAATCGCAAAAAAACGTAATTTTCGCTTTGCAAACGCTGAAACTATGGTAAGTTAACAACGCTTATATCGCTAGACCCCTTATTCTCTATGTATATAGATGGACTTTAAGGAACTAGAGAGCAAAATATTTTCTACACTCAACGCTTCAAGGCATCAAGAGAAATCATATTTCAATTGACTGCATTTATAGAAAGGATAGCGTTGTATAATAACAATTGAAGGGGTATACACTGTGAATAAATCTCAACTAATCGAGAAAATTGCTGCTGGTGCAGACATTTCAAAAGCTGCTGCGGGTCGTGCATTAGATTCATTTATTGGCGCTGTAACTGATGAATTAAAAGATGGCGAGCAAGTTGCTCTTGTTGGTTTTGGTACATTCTCTGTACGTGACCGTGCTGCACGTACTGGTCGCAACCCACAAACGGGTGCTACTATCCAAATCGCAGCTGCTAAAATCCCATCTTTCAAAGCTGGTAAAGCATTAAAAGACGCATGTAACGCATAATTAGTCACTAAACTAGACTAAGTTATACCGCGTATTAGAAACCACCTTTTTAGGTGGTTTTTTGCTTTTATCCTAGGCAAAAATAAAAATATACTAATTGAAAGAATAATAAATTTGCATTTTACCAAAGTTGTGCTTCTAGCAATGCTTATCATCTGTTAAAATCGCGAGCAACTTTAATTTATATCAATTAATTTACTTGTTATAAATATACCTAAGCCTAGTTTTTTTAGGCATAAAAAAAGAGAAAGAAATGTTAGAAGATATTCGTGAAAAATCGCAGGGATTGACTGCCAAAATTATTCTTGGTTTGATTATCCTAACCTTCGCTGTCGCAGGTGTTGGCAGTTATACTAATTCTGTTGATACCTCTGTAGCTACCGTTAATGGTGAAGCTATCAGTCAACAAGCATTTAATAAAGCTTATCAAGCACAACGTAGCCGCATGGCGCAACAGTTTGGTGAAATGTTTGATACCTTATCAAATGATGCAAATTACATGGCTAACTTTCGCCAAGGTGTTCTAGATAACCTAATTAATGAAAAGTTAATAGATCAAAATAGCGAAGCGCTTGCTATTCGAGTTTCCGATGCTCGTTTAAAAGAAACTATTCGTAAGATGCCTGAATTTCAAGTTGACGGTGTTTTTGATAATAATCGTTACTTAGCGATTATTAACCAAGCAGGCTTCTTTCAATCATCAAATTTTCGTGATTATTTACGTGTTGAAATGACGCGTCGTCAATTAAGCCAAGCACTAGTTGCCACCGAGTTTAATTTACCTTACCAAGAAAAATTGCAACTGGCTTTACAAAACCAAACGCGAGATATTCGCTTCGCTACAATCTCAGCAGAACAGTTCAAAGCGAAAGTTGAGTTAACGGATGAAGAAATAAATAATTACTATCTAGCTAATCAAGCGCGTTTTGAAAATAAAAAGCAGGTTAAAGTTGATTATATCAGTCTAAATGTTACTGATATTGCTAAAGGCATTAATGTTACTGATGCAGAGTTAACTAAGTACTACCAAGAAAACTTAGCTAGCTTTACTGAAACTGAGCAGCGTCGTATTTCTCATATCTTGATTGAATTTACCGATGGTAATGCAGAAGATGAGGCGGCAAAAACTCAAGCACAAGCAGTATTAACTCGTCTTGAGCAAGGTGAAGACTTTGCCGCACTAGCTAAAGAAGTTTCTAACGATACTTTTAGTGGTGAAAATGGTGGTGATTTAGATTGGCTAGAGTCAGGTGTGATGGAAGAAAGTTTTGATGACGCTGCGTTAGCATTGGCTAATATTGGTGACTATAGTCAACTAGTTATCACTAGCTTTGGTTATCATGTGTTGAAATTAACTGACTATAAAGCCGAAGCTATTCAAAGTTTCGAAGATGTACAAGCTGACTTACGTATTAAACTAGGTAATGAGCTTGCACAAGATAAATTCTTTGCCTTACAGCAAGAAATGGCGCGAATTAGCTTTGAATTTCCGGATAGTCTGGAAGATGCAGCTAGTGAGGTCAATGTTGTTATACAAACATCGCCATGGTTATTGAGCAGTGGTAATAGTGTTCCTTTTGATCAAGCTAAAGTTATTGAAGCTGCTTTTTCAGATATTGTTTTACAAGACAATATGAACTCAGACCTTATTGAAGTGAATGATGATGTTGCCTTGGTATTACGTCTCAATACTTTTCAAGCAGCTAATGTTAAGCCTTTAATGGAAGTGGAAGCACAAATTAAAGATATTTTAGTTAATCAAAAAGCCACTGAGCAAGCGCAACAAACCGTTGATGCTTTATTAGCTGACTTTAATGCCGGTACCGATATTACGGCTCAATTAACAGCATTGAATACCAGCTTTGTTAGTAAAGCCAAAGTTGCTCGTTATAGTCCTGAAATTGACCAAAGTATCAGTCGCGCTGCGTTTGTTTTACCTCACCCTGTGAATGGTGGTATTTCAGCGTCAACGGTTGCCTTAAGTAATGGTGACCTTGCCTTAGTTGAAGTAACGGCAGTAGATGTCCGTGAGTCGGCAGCTAACCCTAATTTAGCGCAACAACAAACATCTCAATTAGCACAGTCGGCTTATCAAAGCTTTGTTAATTCGTTAAAAGTTGATGCTGAAATTACCCGTAAACAACTAACCGAGCAGGTATCAGCTTATTAATAGCTAATATTGTTAGTCGCCATTATTTAAAATGTGAGTTAAGGTGACTTTCGGTGAGTAAAAAAGCCAATAGCAGTTTCTGCTATTGGCTTTTTTGTTGCGTATTTTTGATTAAACTTAATGCTTAAAGCAATGTTGGATCAGGTAAGGCTGGAACTAGAAAAGCGTAGTTAAGTATTTTCTCTCTCACTATCACTCTATTCAAATTGTTTACTTTATTTGGAAGTTTTGGCTCATCATCAGCTTTTGCGTTACTTTATGCTGTGGATTACGCATTACCTCAAGAGTTTTTCCTGACTCAACCACCTCGCCATGCGACATCACCATAACATCGTCACTGAAATGACGAACAATGCCTAAGTTGTGGGAAATCAAAATGTACGCTAAGCCCATCTGTTGCTGCAAATCGAGTAATAAGTTAATCATTTGTGAGCGCAGAGAGGGATCTAGTGCCGCTAAGGCTTCATCTAGAATGATAACCTGTGGCTGTAATATAATTGCCCGAGCGAGGGATATTCGTTGTTTTTGTCCACCGGAAAACATATGAGGATAAAAATTCATATGATCGCCAAGTAGGCCAACCTTTTGTAATGTGGTACGTATGAGCTGACGTCGCTGTTTTTCATCTAAATCGGTATTTAGTGTTAGGGGTTCATCGAGTAACTCTTGTATGGTTAAACTGGGGTTTAAGGTGGTGCCAGAGTCTTGAAATATCATCCTGATATGTTGGCATCTCTCTTTAAAGCGTTGGTTTTGTAATAACTGCCCATTGAGGTATATTTTACCGCTAGTCGGTTTTTCTGCTCCGACTAAGATCTTCGCTAAGGTTGACTTACCAGAGCCTGTTTCCCCAACAATCGCTAGGGTCTTTTTTGCTTCTATGGCAAAAGATATCGGTGCTAGGGCATTAAACTTTCGTTTATGATACCAATGTCCTTTAAGCTTGAACGATTTCGTTATGTCTTTTACATCCAATAAAACACTCATCTTAGTTGTTTCCTTTAACAGTTTTGTGTTTTACCGCTTTATGCTTTTTTGATTCTTTTCTTGGAGATTCATGCAGAATCGGGAAGTGACAACTTACCTTATGACCATGAAAATTGCTGACCTTTGGCGCCGATACACAAGTTTGCTGAGCCCTTGGACATCGAGGACCTAACCGACAGCCGATAGGTAAATGTTGTAAAATAGGAATACTACCGGGTAGGGTCATTAAGCGCGATTTAGTCGGTAATTGCAGGTTAGCTTTGGTACTACTATCTACTAAAGCCCGTGTATAAGGGTGCATTGGCTTATTAAATATTTGCTCAGTGGTGCCTGCTTCAACAAATTGACCGCTATACATTACCGTGATCGTGCTGGTCCAGTGAGTAAGGTTTTCTAAATCATGGCTGATCAATAAAATAGACATGTTTTTTAGTTGGTTTAAGTTGGCTAATAACCGGTAAATTTGTCCCTGATTAGTACTTTCCATCGTGGCTGTTGGCTCATCGGCAATCAGTAGTATGGGGCGACCTGCCAAAGCGATTGCTATCATAACGCGTTGACAAATTGCCTCGGTGAGCTGATGAGGATAACTACTAATGCATTGACTATGTTTCTTAATACCTACTTTATGCAGTAATTTTATAACCGCCTCTTTACGTTGTTTTTTGCGTTGCCAAAAATAACCGGATAATTGTTTGCTATCAATGGCTTCACTTAATTGCTCGCCAATTAAAGTGGTTGGGTCTAAGCAGCTCATTGGCTCTTGGAATATCATCGCTATATCACGACATAATAATGCGCGACGTTCATCTATTGTTAGTCTCAATAAATCGATACCACGCCAGTGAAATCGGTCAGCATGAACATGCCATTTATCTTCTAAAACTCCGATAATGGCTTGCGCTAATAGTGATTTTCCTGAGCCAGACTCACCCACTAAGCCGCGTACTTCACCCTCTTTAATTGATAAACTTACTCTATCTACTGCCAATACACGGCCATTGGGGGTATCTAACTCAATGGATAAATTTCTAATGTCGAGTAAATTCATATGCTCTACTTACGCGCTCTTCTTGGGTTGAGTGATGGCTGAGTGTTTAATGTTAAAGAAAGTAAAACGTCATTGTTCGATGTTGCGGTTTTAACTGTCACTGTCGTTATGTGTGGCAATACCATTAGTTTTCCTTACGTAACTTGAGGGCGTGGCGAATGCCTTCACCCACTAAGTTGGTGGCAACTACGGCGAATAATATTGCTAAGCCCGGTAAGTAAACCGTCCAAGGGGCTATATAAAAACGCTCAAGGCCATTGGCCAAAATAGCGCCCCATTCAGGTAAGGGGATTTGTGCTCCTAGGCCTAAAAAACCTAATGTCGCTATATCTAATATTGCAGCCGATTGCGCTAGCGTTGCTTGACTCATTAGGCGCTCGACAATATTAGGAAATACTGAGTAGTACAAAATACGGAAATTACTGGCGCCATCAAGGCGTGATGCTAAGACATAATCTTTTCTAAATTCTTCTTTTACTGCATAGCGGGTAATATGGATAAATTGCGGGATAAAGACTATGGCTATTGCCCATACTGTATTACTGATGCCCGGTCCTAAAATTGCGACAATAATAATGGCGAGTAATAAGGATGGAATAGATAGCACGACATCGAGGAAGTGATTTAAAAAACTGGACTTAATACCTCGCGTTAATGCTGATAAAGAGCCGATAACCACGCCGATAACTAACGAGAAAATAACGACAATAAAACTTAAGCCAAAGGTAAGTGAGGTGCCATACATCAGCCTAGATAGCATGTCTCGGCCAAGCTCATCAGTACCTAACAGATAACTGACATCACCATCCGTATGCCATGCGGGTGGTAATAAGATCATCTCTAAATTGCCATCTACAGGCGAGTAGGGAGATAGAATTGGCGCAAAAATCGCTAATAAAATAAGAAAAATAAAACAGCAGAAGCCAACCATAGCAACAGGCGTTTTACGAAAAATCCCCCACAGCTGCATAAAGGGGGAGGGAAATACTTCTTCAAGGTATATTTTTTCACGAGCCATGCTGGTTACCTCGCGCTAATGGATTGAGAGCTGCATAAATAAAGTCAGTTAAAATATGAATAATGAATATAAAGCACGACAGCACGAGTAAACCGCTTTGAATGGCAGTGTAATCTCGCTGATAGATACTTTCTATTAACCAGCGGCCAATGCCAGGCCAACTAAAAATAACTTCAGTTACCATGGCAATAGTGACTAAGTTGGCAAACTGTAAACCAACGTGGCGTATTATTTTGATCAGGGCATTACGTATGGCGTGGCGAAATATTATTTGCTGGAAGCTTAAACCTTTAGCACGAGCAGCTCTGATATAACTTGCGGCTAATACTTCGATCATAGCAGCACGTGATAAGCGAATAAAAATAGTTGCCGGTGCTAAAGCGATAACACAGGCGGGAAGAATAATATGGGCACTGGCATTACTAAAAGCCTGCCATTTATAGGGGCTATCACTTAATAAAATATCAATAAATTGGATGCCACTAACAAACTCAATTTCAAACAGTAAGCTAATTTGTCCTGCTGAAGGTAACCAACCTAGGCCGATAGAGAAAACCAGTATTGCCAGTAAACCTAGCCAAAAAACAGGGATGGAATAACCCAGCATAGCTAAAGATAGTATTACATTGTCACTGGCTTTATTATGGTTGATAGCTGCAATAAAACCCAAAGGTATACCAACTACCATAGCGATAAGTAAAGCAACTAAACTGAGCTCTATGGTGGCGGGTAGCAGCTCTATAATCTCATTGTTAATGGGTGACTGACTGGCCATAGACTGACCAAAGTCACCATTAAGAATATGGGTTAAATAGGCACCATATTGATCAACAATACTCTTATCCATTTGGTAAGCTTTATTAAGTTGTACTAATTCGCTTGCTGTGGCATTAATTTGACCTGAATGATTTATAACCGTATCACCCGGGAATAAAAAGCTTAAGCTAAAGGATAATAGGGTCAATACCAGCATAGTGAAAATAAACAAGCTGATTCGGCGTAAGGTAAAAGTTAGCATCTTAGTTACTAACCTTTTTGGATTTATCGGGCTTAGCTATGTTTTGAGGCTCACTAGTTAGTTTAGTTTTAGATGCTTGATAAAAGCTGATACCACCAAATGTAGACAATATATCCCCTTCGACATCTGTGCCCCGTGCTTGAAAGCGCTTTGAGTGAGCTATGGGCAATAATGGTATTTCTTCACTAATTATTGCCATGGCCTGGGCATAATAACTTTTTCTTGTACTCATATTGGTGGTTTTAAGTGCTTTTTGCAGCAGTTGGTCAAATTCTTCATTACACCAGAATGTACGATTATTGCCATTTTCGCTGGCTGAGCAGCTTAGCATTGGCGTGAAAAAATTATCCGGCTCGGGGTTATCAGCATTCCAGCCTAATAAAAAGCTTTGGTGCTCACCCAATGATAAACGACGTAAGAAGGTACTCCACTCATAACTGACAATTTTCACTTTTACGCCTATTTTCTTTAAGTCAGCTTGAATAAGCTTTGCCATGGTTACTGCATTTGGGTTATAGGCTCTTTGCACGGGCATAGCCCATAGGTCCATAGTAAAGCCTTGAGGATAACCTGCTACTTCTAATAAAGACTTTGCCCGGACCGGATCATAACCCAGTTCAGGAGTGTTACTGTCATAAGCCCATGATGTTTTTGGCAGTATTGATTTAGCTCGGGCTGCTTTAGAGTGGTAAACCGTATCAATTATCGCCTGTTTGTTAATAGCTAAGCTGATGGCTTGGCGCACTAACTTATTATCAAAAGGCTGTTTTTTAGTATTAAAGCCAAAGTAGCCAACATTTAACGAAGTAATCGATTCCAATAGTAAATCGCTTCTTTCAGCAATTTTCGCATGAGCTATTGGGTAACTACTGACATCACATTCTTTCGCTAACAGTTTAGTTAAACGGCTGGTTTTACTTGGAGAGATATCAAAAACAAGTTGTTCTATTTTAGCTTTCTCTTGCCAGTATAAATCATGACGGTAAAAGCGAATTAATGAACCAACACGGTAATCCTTTAATTTAAAAGGACCGGTACCAACAGGCAGGATATCTATTTTATGTGGCGTATTTTCAATGAATAGTTTTTCGCCGTACTCAGCCGATAAAATTGACGCATAATCGGTGGCTAAATTAGCTAAAAAAGAACTGTCATTGCGTGTTAAAATAAAACGTACGGTGAAGTCGTTAATTTTCTCTACTTTCTCAACTAACTCGTCAAATTTAATACTTTGGAAGAAAGGGTACTGACCACCTGATACATGATGAAAAGCATGGCTTTTATCTAAAATTCGATTAAAGCTGAATAAAACATCATCGGCATTAAATAATCTTGTCGGGGTAAAGTAATTGGTTTGATGAAATCGTACATCTTGACGTAAATAAAAGGTGATTTTTTTACCGTCACGGGTTACATGCCAGTCTTTAGCCAGTGAGGGACCCAAAATATTATTATGCCCTTTATAAACAATAAGGCTGTTATAAAGTTGTTTAGCAATGGCGTCAGTTGTTGTCCCTGAAGTACTCAGTTGAGGATTAAATGTTTCTGGCGAGCCTTCCGAGCAATAGATAATACTGCGTTCACTTAACGAAAGTTTATTAGCCTCATTACAGCCAGTTAGCAGGCTAACAAAAGCCGAAATGAGTAAAGGAAGTGTTGGCTTAAAGCTCATCGTTGATACTACCATCAAGCAAGTTATATTTTTTTAGGTAACCTCTTAATTGATGATACGTTAATTCCAGTGCGTCTGCGGTTTTCTTTTGATTAAACTGGCAATGTGCTAATGCCGACTGAATTAATTCTATCTCATAATCTTGTGATAACGATTTCAATGATTGTGGAAACTGTTGGCTCACTATTTTTGCCGCCGATTTCACACTGATTGGCTTGGTTGTGGCGGCTAATTGAGCTTCATCTTGGTACTCGTTATCAGAAGTAGTGGTAATGTTGCCACTGACTTCTTTGATCCTATCATGGGTGCGCATGCTTTGACTCGGTCTAAATGGAGACTCAAAGGGGTCAATAATAAGTTCATGAACAGGTAAGTTCGGGTTGTTACCGCGATAGACACTGCGTTCAACGACATTTTTCAATTCTCGGATATTGCCGGGCCAATGATATTCAAGCAAGCTACGTTTAGCTTTTTCAGTAAAACCACTAAATAATTCGAACTCAAGCTCACGCGCCATATTAATAGCGAAGTGCTCTGCCAGCATTAAGATGTCATCTAAACGCTCTCTCAGGGGAGGTAGGGTGATAACATCAAAAGCTAATCTATCTAATAAATCCGCTCTAAACTGACCTGATGCTGCTAACGTTGGTAAATCTTCATTGGTTGCCGCCACTAAACGTACATCGGTAGTAATGGTTCTTGAACCACCAACTCGTTCAAACTCACCATATTCAACCACACGTAATAGTTTTTCTTGAATAAGGCCTGAGGTATTAGCAATCTCATCTAAAAAGAGCGTGCCTTTATCAGCACGTTCAAATCGTCCTTCATGGCGTTTATTGGCACCGGTGAAGGCGCCACTATCGTAACCAAATAGCTCTGTTTCAAGTAAGTTTTCATTTAAAGCCGCACAATTAAGCTTTAAATAATTTTGTTCCCAACGCTTAGATAGGAAATGTAAACGGGCAGCTACCAGCTCTTTACCTGTGCCGCGCTCACCAATAATGAGTACGGGTTTACTCAAAGGAGCAACTTGCGATATTTGCTCTAGTACTTCTAAAAAGCTATTGGATTGGCCAAGAAGATTATCTTGTTGCTTAAAACGCGCCATAGTAAACTCAAATGTTGGTTTATTTCACTAACAAATAGTGTATTTTATTACTTGTGAGGTTGAAAGACTTTTTTAAATAAATAATAATATCTTTTAAAACAATGAGTTATTGTTATTGTGAAAGTTGGCGTAAATAATGAATATGTTAAAAGTGTAGTTAAAGTATAAATAAGCGCTAAGTTAATGCTTAGTTCACGTAAAAGTAAAACCAGTTTGGCATAATTTAGCCATTAGTTGAGGAAGATGTTATGGGTATTTTTTCAAGATTCACAGATATTATTAACTCTAATATTAATAACTTATTAGATAAAGCCGAAGATCCAGCAAAAATGGTACGCTTGATCATTCAAGAAATGGAAGATACCTTAGTTGAAGTACGCTCTAGCTCGGCTAAAACATTAGCAGACAAAAAAGAATTAAGCCGTCAAGTGAATCGCCTTGAAAAAGACGCACAGCAATGGCAGGAAAAAGCGGTACTGGCTTTGAGTAAAGATCGTGAAGACTTAGCTCGAGCTGCTTTAATGGAAAAGAAAAAAAGTAGCGAAAGCGCGCAAGCTTTATTAGATGAGTTAACACACGCTGATGAGCATATCCGCAAGTTGCAAGATGAAATTACGCAATTACAAGATAAGCTATCGGATGCCAAGGCGCGTCAAAAAGCGATTGTCATTCGAGAAAAATCTGCAAGCTCTCGTTTAAAAGTAAAAGAAAATATCCACAGTACTCGGGTTAATGATGCCTTGAATCGTTTTGATCACTATGAACGTAAGGTTGATGATATTGAAGCAGAAGTTGATTCATATGACTTAGGTGGTAAATCATTAGCCGATGAGATTGCTGAGCTTGAAACTGATGAAATGGTTGATGATGAATTAGCCCAGTTAAAAGCTAAGATGAAAAGCAAGAAGAAATAGCTTAAATCATTAACAGCGCAGAAATAGTATCACTACAACATGAAAAAAGCATAAAAAAACTATCGGTAGAATAGGATAAGAGGAGAAGTAATGTGGAAGACGTTATGATGGTATCAGTCATTATATTTATGATTATTGTTGCGCCAATATGGTTGGTGTTGCATTACCGCAGTAAAAAACAAGTAAGCCAAGGGTTAAGCCAAGAAGAGTATATTCAGTTATCAGAATTGTCAGAAGTTGCCGATACCATGGCAGATAGAATACAAACACTCGAAGCGATTTTAGACGCGGAGACCCCAAACTGGAGAACCAAATTATGAATCGAAAAAGAGGTGAGTTATATCGTAACGCCGAGCAGGGCAAGATAGCAGGGGTTTGTGCTGGCATCGCAGATTATTTTGGTTGGGAAACCTGGTTGGTAAGGATCTTAGTGGTATCTGGTGTGCTTTTTGGTATGCCCTTTCTAATCTTAGGCTATATTGCCGGTTGGTTTATTCTGGATAAATCGCCAGAAAAAATCGTTAAAGGTGATCAAGGTACAAGCCGATACGCCAATAGTTCTCAACAAGGCAGGCAAGAATATGATGTCAGCAATGAGTCAATAAAGGTAAAAGCGCGAATTTGGCAGGCGGGCGAGCCGCCGAAACAGGCGCTATATGATATTGGCCGTAAGTTTCGCTCTTTAGAAAAAAAGGTACAAGCGATGGAGCAGTATGTTACGTCGGCGGAATTTACCGTTTCAAGGGAAATTAATAAGCTGTAATAGCTTAATCATAGCCTGGTAAAATAGCAAAACTGTCCGTTGACAGCTTTGTTATTTTAACGCTAATGTTTTTACCTTTGCAGTGACTCGCTCACTTTTCTCATGAAAAGTAATCAATAGGTGTAATTTTTTTTTAAAAGCCCTTATTATCAAATGACTTCTCAAATAAAATATTAATATACAAGTTATCAATTCGTTATGGCATTAATAAGTAAATCATTTTTTCAAAAACGTGGCCTAGATAAGCTAAAGAACGATCTAAAAGGTAAGGCCAATGAATTACTTAGCCGCACTATGGATCAGCATGTTACTTTAGCGGTTACCGGATTAAGCCGTAGCGGAAAAACGGCATTTATTACTTCATTAGTGAATCAATTAATTAATGAAGGTAATGGCACTAAGTTGAGTTTTTTTGACCCTGTGCACAATGGCAATTTTATTGCGGCGAAAAGGGTACCGCAAAAGCACTTCCATGTACCAAGGTTTGATTATGATGCTGCCATGTCGGCTTTAACTGCAGAGCCAGCAATTTGGCCAGAGCCAACACATGGTATCAGTGAATTACGCTTGGCTATTCGTTATCAACCGAAAAATTCAATACTTAAATATGCCACTGATATGGCCACATTGACCTTAGATATTACCGATTACCCAGGTGAATGGTTACTTGACTTACCTATGCTTAAACAAACGTATCAAGAGTGGTCGCAGCAAACACATGATTTAATGAACTGTGCGCCAAGGGCTCAACACAGTGAAAGCTTTCTGGACAAACTGGCAACAATCGACCCTTTTGCCAGTGCTAGTGAAGAGCTGTTAGCAGAGCTAGCACAGGAATATACTGCGCTTTTACATACATTTCGCTATGAATTAGGTTTATCTGTTATCCAGCCAGGGCGTTTTATATTGCCAGGTGAATTGGCGGGGGCGCCGATCTTAGAGTTTTTCCCTTTTCCGGCGATAGAAAATCTTGATGCTAATGATTATCAAAATGCGCCAGATGACAGTTTAGTGGGTATGTTACGAGCTCGTTATCTAGAGTATAAAGAGCAAGTGGTGCGTAAGTTTTATCAACAACACTTTCTTCGCTTTGATCGACAAATTGTTCTGGCAGATTGTTTAACGCCTTTGAACAAAGGCAAAGAAAGTTTTGCCGATCTAGAGCTCGCCATGTCAATGATTCTTCAAAGTTATAGCTATGGCAAGTCAGGGCTGTTTTCTCGGTTATTCTCGCCTAAAATTGACAAACTACTGTTTTGCGCGACCAAAGCTGACCATGTTACTCCTGAGCAACATGCCCCTATGGTGGCGTTATTAAATCAATTGATTCATCAAAATAAACAGCACTTGCATTATGAAGCTGTACAGATTAAGACCTTAGCAATAGCTTCTGTTAAGTCGACTAATTCTGGTGTTAGTAAATATAAAGGAGCAGATGTTCCTGTTATCCAAGGACAACGATTAGTTCAGGCGAAGGGTAAAGAGTCAACGGAAGTGTTTGGCCAAAAAATAACGCTATTTCCTGGCGCGGTTCCCAGTCAGTTACCCAAAGATGATTATTGGCAATCGAACAGTTTCGATTTTATAGCGTTTGCGCCATTACCTGGTCTCAACAAACAGCAATGTTTACCCCATGTGCGCATGGATCAAGTGTTACAGTTTTTACTGGCAGATAAAATGATATAACTAACCTGAGCTCTGGATAAGCAATATTACACAACAAAGCTATTTTAACCGCTATCAGCGTTATTTTTACTACCAATAGTCAGCTATTGGGTGCGTAAAAAAGCCTTGATAACGACTAAACTATCTTCACTGTGTATAACGTGTAATTTACTATTAAAATTTCATAGCGTTATAACATTCATTATCCAGAGTTCAGGTTAACGAATAAAGGTAATCAAGCTAATCGGGACAGATAAACAGCCCACCTTTAGTTAAGGTGATTATTGGCTATGTAAATCATTAAATTTAATTGCTCTTACTTCACTTTACTAAATTGAGCGCAGAAAACATCAATATTGACCCCGTGCAAGGGTTACCATTTTTACTCGCAGGTAAAAGATATGACTAAGACAGGCAACAAAGACAAGCAAAACAACGATAATTTACAGCAGCAAATACTTTTTAGCGAAAGTGATACCTTTGTCGGGCAAAGCGAGGGTGAAAATAAAGACGCGAATATTCATGTAACCGAGCAGCTTCTTTTTACCAATGATGACTATTTACCCTTAGCTGTTAATGAAGATGGCCTTGATGAAATGAGATTGTCAGAGCTTGATGCAGAGCAGTTACACCAAGGTGTGACTGACATTAAAAGCGGTAAATACTCATGGTTATGGCGGGTGGTCACGGTATTATTTGTCACTTTAATCGCCATTGAGGCGGTTAATTTCTTTGTTGCTGGTTTTGAAAGTTCTCCGATCATTACTAGCCTTTATGCGCTGTTATTAACCTCATTGAGTTTAGTGGCAGGTAATGCTTTGTGGCATGAATTTATTGGTCTTAAGCAGTTCAAAAGTCGGCAGAGAATGAAACAGCAAGCAAAAGAGCTGTTATTAATCGATGCAGAGCAATTAACTGAGTCTTCTAATCAGCGTGGTAAAGACTTTTGTGACCATATTAGTGAAAACCTGCCTTGCGATTTGGTATTTGATAGCCCGAAAGAGCAGCAAGACTGGCATGATGCTTATGTCGGAGATCATAGTTCGAGTGAATTAGTTCAGCTTTATTCGCGTGTGGTATTAGCTAAAGTGGATGATAAAGCGCTTAATGAAGTGGCCAAATTCTCTACCGAAGCCGTGGTTTTAGTTGCCTTAAGCCCGGTAGCACTGATTGATATGTTAATAATGTTATCGCGCAATTTACGCATGATAAATAAAATAGCAGGGCTATATGGTTTAAAACTGGGCTATTGGAGCCGAATAAAGTTAATAAAACAAGTGTTTGTTAATATGGCTTATGCTGGCGCGAGTGAGTTAGTGGCAGATTTAGGTAGTGATATGCTTGGCGCTGAATTAATGGGTAAGCTATCAGCTCGGTTCGCCCAAGGTCTTGGCGCTGGCATGTTAACCGCTAGGCTAGGCGCCAAAACCATGGAACTATGTCGACCTATTCCTTTCGAAGAAAAGCCTAAATTAACCCAGGTTCGTAAGAAGGTCGCTCAACAAATTAAATCTTTAATAAGTCCTGGTAAACATTCATAGCCAGAGGTGCTGGGCTGTAATTCTTCCTGTAACCTTTCATGTACAGTAAATGTCTTTGGTGGTTTTTTAACCGTTTGGTGTTGCTTTATTTTATCTACGTTGATGTCATAAGATAAATGCACTAAACAATAAAAATAATTACCTTGAAGTTAATGTTAGTTCCGTCGTTAGTTACAACGTTAAGTTCAAGGTTAAAAATTATTAGATTAAAAAACGATAACAAAGTCGCTTAAGATGAAAGGTTAATACTATGGCAAAAGGCACTAAGTATATTTCAAAAGTACCTGATGAACAGGGCTTTATAGAATGGTCAGCAGAAGAAAACTCTATTTGGCAGGAGCTGTTCGCTCGTCAACTAGCATGTATCAAAGATAAAGCTTGTGATGAATATCATGATGGCTTAGCAAAATTAAACTTGCCAACGGATCGTATCCCGCAACTTGATGATGTCAGTCAGGTGTTAAAAGCAACAACAGGTTGGCAATGCTATCCAGTACCCGCTTTAATCGGTTTTGGTGAGTTTTTTAGACTACTATCGGAAAAGAAATTTCCAGTCGCTACCTTTATTCGTAGTCGTGAAGAAATGGACTATTTACAAGAACCGGATATTTTTCATGAAATCTTCGGTCATTGCCCGCTACTAACCAATCCATCTTTTGCCAACTACACCGAAGCCTTTGGAAAAATGGGCTTAAACGCGAGTAAAGAACAGCGGGTGTTTTTAGCTCGCCTATACTGGTTTACTATTGAGTTTGGTTTGCTCGATACGCCAAAAGGCTTACGTATTTATGGTGGTGGTGTACTGTCTTCTCCAGGAGAAACAGATTACGCCATGAATAGTACCGAAGTGGAACGTCAGCCTTTTAATGTTTTAGATGTTTTAAGAACGCCTTATCGCATAGATATAATGCAACCTATATATTACATGCTAACCAAGGTATCTGATTTAGATGAAATTCGAAAGTTTGAAGTTGAAGATATCATGGAGCTAGTTGCCAAAGCACAGATGTTAGGCTTACATGAGGCCAAATTCCCAAGCAAACAAGCTAGTTAATACTTTGCTTAATAAACCGTTAAAGCATGAATCAGCAGCTTTTAATCATGGTAAAACAATTTAGTAAATAGCTATAAAAATAACTATAAAATAAGTAAGGATAAATAATGTCTACACAATCAAGTAAAAAATTAGTGAGCCAATTATGTGAAGCTTGTCACGTCGATGCACCTAAAGTAAGTGATGAAGAGCTTAAAGAGCTTATAGCATTAATTCCTGATTGGGTGCCACAAGTACGTGATAATGTCATGATGCTCGAGCGTGAATACAAGTTTAAAAACTATAAGTTAGCCTGGGCCTTTGCCAATAAAGTGTCGGAACTTGCTGAAAGTGAGTTTCATCATCCCGCGATTTTACTTGAATGGGGTAAGGTAAAAGTTACTTGGTGGACACACGCTATTGGTGGACTGCATAAAAATGACTTTATCTGCGCCGCTAAAACTGATGAATTAGGTGAATAATTAATTTCCCCTACAGTCTTGTCTAATACGTTACAGAGTTCGTTTTATTTTTTATAAAAATTATGAATATAGCAAAATAAAGTACTGACATTTATCAAAACCCAACTTGATAAATGTTGTGCTTTATTATCGTAAAAATTAGTTTACAATAGTCCTTTTGTTAAATTCTAGATTAAGGGCTTGTGAAATGCGTTTGGAAATTACTTGTCATGACCGTGTTGGCATGGGCGAAAAAGTATTAGGTATATTTGTCGAGCACGGCATTAATGTACGTGGTATTGAATTGATGCAGCCAGGGCGTATTTTTATTAATATTCCTGATTTAGATTTCTCTGATTTACAAACCTTTATGCCGCAATTACGCTTGATTGAGGGCGTAGGTGACGTAAAAACAGCACCTTACATGCCATCTGAGCGTGAAAGAAATGAACTTGCCACCTTAATTAAAACCTTCCCAGACCCTTTTATTTCAATCGATAGAAAAGGCAATATTCGTATTGTTAACACCATAGTCTCAAATATTATTGGTGAAGATGAAGATGCCCTTGTTGGGCAACACATTAGCTTGTGGTTGAAAGGTTTTAATTTTAATCGCTGGTTAGATGCTAAGGATGTCTTGGCGCAAACCCGACGTTTGAAATTCCAAGGTGACGATTTTGTCGCTGATATTATGCCAATTCATGTTGCCGGTGAGGAAGACAGCCGTGTACTTGCTGGTGCAGTATTAATATTAAAATCTGAAGCTCGTCTTGGCCAACAAATGAATGCCTTTAAACAGCCTAATGAGAATACTTTCTCAGGCATTCAGGCAACATCAAGTGCTATGCGAAAAGTGATTCGTGAAGCTAAGCGCATGTCGTCACTCGACTCTTCCATTTTAATCATGGGTGAAACCGGTACAGGTAAAGAATTACTTGCTCGGGCTTGTCATGGAGCCAGTGAACGTGCCGAAAATGCTTTTATGACTTTAAACTGTGCTGCTTTACCTGATGATGTCGCCGAGTCTGAATTATTTGGTGTTGGTGAAAAAGATCAAGAGCAGAGTAAACGTGGCATCTTTGAATTGGCTGATGGTGGTACTGTTTTTCTAGACGAAATAGGCGAAATGTCAGCTAAATTGCAAAGTAAGCTATTACGGGTAATACAAAATGGTAGCTTTAGGCGTGTCGATTCAGAGCAAGAAGTCACCGTCAATGTACGCATCATTAGCTCGACCAATAAGGATTTATTAAACCTTGTTTCTATAGGGGAGTTTAGAGAAGATCTTTATTACCGCTTGAACGTTTTTGGTCTTACATTACCAGCGCTAAGAGAGCGACGTAGTGATATTTTACCACTGGCAGAGTTTTTCATCATTAAAGCTGCTCATCAAATTGGCCGTACTCACCTGAAAGTTAGTGATGATTGTCGTGACTTTATTGAACATTACCCATGGCCAGGGAATATACGTCAATTAGAAAATGTACTTACCCGTGCCGCTTCATTGCTTGAGGGTGATGAAATTGAGACCAGCCACTTAGCATTACCAGCTTATACCCGCGAGCATGGTTATCTTGAGCAAGAGTTTGAGGGCACATTAGATGCCGCGGTGAAAAGCTTTGAAGCGGATTTGTTACGTAAACTGTACCCAGCTTATCCAAGTACCAGACAGCTCGCTAGAAAGCTTGGCCTAAGCCATACCGCAATTGCCAACAAGTTACGAGAATACGATATTAATAAAAAAACAGTTAAAATTTAGTTGAAGTAAAAGCCTAGAGCATAAAGGCGTGTATTTTCAGGCTAATATCAGTGTAATAATTGCCGTAAAGAAATTATTCCGTACTGTTAGTTAATAAGCTGACGCTATAGCTTGGTTGTCAGTGAAAAAATTCGTACCATACTTTTATAGATAACTGTATTGAGAAATATTATATACCCGTTCCACTTGAAGTTGCATGATTCAGCTGGAATTAGAAACGCTTTAGGCAAGGCATTGATTGAAGAGAATGGTTACTCCCTTCTCAAAATCAATAACGAAGCATAAAGCGTTTCTAAACCAGCCCTTGGGGAAGGCTGAGCAAATCAGACTCTGCGTTACCTTTCTTTTTAAGGGAATAGCCCTTAATAAAAAAATGTGCCTTGATTATGAATCGCTCAGACTTCCTGAAACGAGCACATTCAAGTGGAACGGGTATAGTTATAATTAAATATAATTAAAAGGTTTAACAATGAAATTAGCTACACTTAAAAATAATACACGCGATGGTCAACTTGTTGTTGTTAGCCGCACACTTGATAAAGCTGTTGTGGTCAGTGATATTGCCGCAACGTTACAAGCGGCACTTGATAATTGGAGTGAGATTTCACCAAAATTAGCTGAAGTTTATCAAGCGCTAAATAACAATGAAATAACTGACACGTTAGTTTTTGAACAAGCACAATGTGAGTCACCTTTGCCTCGTGCTTATCAGTGGGCTGATGCGAGTGCATACGTAAACCATGTTGAATTAGTACGTAAAGCGCGTAATGCTGAAATGCCGGCAACATTTTGGACCGATCCTTTAATGTATCAAGGTGGCTCAGATGCCTTTATTGGTCCTCGCGATGACATAGCCGTTGCCAGTGAAGAATTTGGTATTGATTTTGAGTCAGAAGTTGCGGTGATCACCGATGATATGCCTATGGGAGCATCACCTGAGCAAGCCGCAAGTCATATAAAGTTATTAATGTTAGTCAATGATGTATCTTTACGTAATCTTATTCCAGGTGAATTAGCGAAAGGTTTTGGTTTTTTCCAAGCTAAACCTTCAAGTGCATTTTCACCGATTGCGGTAACGCCTGATGAATTAGGTAATGCATGGGATGGTAAAAAATTACACTTACCGTTAACTACCCATTTAAATAAAGAGCTATTTGGTCAACCAAACTGTGGTGTCGATATGACGTTTGACTTCCCAACCATTGTTGCTCATGCAGCGAAAACTCGCCCATTGACTGCGGGCTGTGTTATAGGCTCTGGTACTATTTCAAACTACGATCGCTCAGCGGGTTCAAGCTGTTTAGCTGAGATTCGTATGTTAGAAACAATTGCTGATGGTAAACCATCTACGCCATTTATGAGCTTTGGTGACACCGTGCGCATTGAAATGTTTGATAGTGAAGGTGCAAGTATCTTTGGTGCTATTGACCAAAAGGTTGTTGAATATAAAGCGCAGTAGATAATTTTTGCAAAACTAGATGAAGATGCAGACTTTAGCTGAAATCGCTTTTTAATCTGCATTCAAATAAGTACAAGCTAATAAGTAAATGCTAACTATCAGTACTAAAGCTAACTAGACTAGTTAACTTGGTCAGGTAATTAGCATTTTTGCTTTTAAATAATAACTACTTTAAGGAATACTATGAAACTTTATGGCTACTGGCGCTCTACGGCGGCTTATCGTGTCCGCATTGCCCTGCATTTAAAAGAAATAACCTTTGAGTCTATTTCGGTACATCTGGTTAAAAATGGCGGCGAGCAACATGCTAATGATTATAGTGTACTCAACCCAAACCATTTAGTGCCTACTCTAGTCGATGGCGATTTTTCGTTAAACCAATCATTAGCCATTATTGATTATCTCGAGCACAGTCATCCAAAACAAGCGTTATACCCTAGTGATGCAAAAGGTAGAGTCAAAGTTCAAGCATTAGCTTTAGATATAGCCTGTGAAGTTCACCCTCTTAATAACTTACGTGTACAACAATATTTAGCAGGTACACTGAAAGTTACAGATGAGGCGAAACAGTTATGGCTTGAACACTGGATGACTATAGGTTTTACCGCCATAGAAATACAATTAAATGACAGTGCAGGGCGGTATTGCTTTGCCGATTCGGTGAGTGTGGCTGATATTTTCTTAGTCGCACAAGTGTATAACGCCCATCGATTTAATGTTGATATGAGTGCCTACCCCATAATCAATCAAGTGGTTGAAAACTGTAATAAGTTACCCGCTTTTATCAAAGCTTTACCTGAAAATCAGGCGGATGCGCAATAGGCGAACATGCCTCTGTAGTTTACTCAGGAACTCTTTGTAAACGTCATCTTCGAAGTCTCTGATCGAAGATCTATTGCTATTTAGACCCTGGATTCAGGACAATAAGCTCCATGCATTGTCTAATAAGTGCCATCCATGGCACGTCCGATTAAAACACCAAGGGGATGACGAGCCAAGTGCATAGGCATATTGGCGAATTGAATCGTGTTAGCCCCTCAATAATATTACTTATTACATAAGCCACTACATGACAGAGGCTTATTTTTATGTGATTTATGTTTGAAAACAAAAAATCACATAAAAAT
>NZ_JABSOV010000020.1:0-42325 GCF_013215345.1 Colwellia sp.
CTCAGGTAAAGTTTCCATTAAATGATCAAGTTTAGCAGATTGATTAACTTTTTTAGCGCCGTCAAGTGACAGTAACTTAGGATGATTACATACTTGTCTTAGCTTTAATAACGCATCTAAAACTTCTATCTGACTACGTTTTAAGCCCTTCTCAGCAATAATATCCTTTAAGCGACTATCCATGGCTAAACGCACTGACTCATACAACTCAGCTTGTTTACCTTCAATACGCAGGGTTTGAATTATTATCGTTTTCGACGGTAGTTCAGTGGCTATTTTGTCTTTGGTTCTACGTAAAATAAACGGTTTAATGCGCTGATTTAATAACTGCTTACGCTCTTGATCACCATGTTTCTCTATAGGGTTTCTAAAAATTTTGGTAAATTGCCTTTGTCCGCCTAAAAAACCGGGCAGTAAAAAATTAAATTGTGCCCAGAATTCACCTAAATGATTCTCCAT
The DNA here is from genome assembly GCF_013215345.1 of Colwellia sp. Taxonomy (GTDB): domain Bacteria; phylum Pseudomonadota; class Gammaproteobacteria; order Enterobacterales; family Alteromonadaceae; genus Colwellia. The sequence continues at coordinate 460 of NZ_JABSOV010000020.1, forward strand.
GGGTGTACCGGTTAAACACAATTTATGCTGCGCTCTGAGTGACTGAAACGCTTGGTATAATTTAGTTTTTGGGTTTTTTATATAGTGAGCTTCATCAAGAATAAGGTAATAAAATTTATGCTGACAATAAAGATCTAAATCTTTAGTGAGTAAGGCATAGCTGGTAATAATTAAATCAACGGGATTTTTGACGTCTTCATTACCTTCAAGCCTTTGCAGGCAACCGAAGTGCTGATAACGTTTAGTACCGTGTAAGACTTGATAAGAAAGTTCAGGGGTAAATTTTTCAATTTCATTGGCCCAGTTAAAAATAACACTGGTGGGCGCAACAATTAATACCGGCTTAGTCAATCGGCCTTGCTGCTTTTCAATTAATAAGTGCGCCAAGGTTTGAATGGTTTTACCTAAACCCATGTCATCAGCCAAAATACCGTTTAATTGATACTCCCGCAAAAACTGCAACCAGTTGAGTCCTTGATGCTGATAAGTTCTTAACGTCGCGTTTAAACCTGTCGGCAGTGCCACAGCAGTTATTTTTTGAAAGTTTTTTAGCTTATCTGCCAGCTCTCTTAACCTACTTGCGCCTGCTGTTATCATGCCTTGGTCATCTAGCATCGATAACGTTTGATGTCCTTGAAAGCGTGATAGCTCCATGGTGCCGTCTTTATTTAACGCATTAGGCATAAAGAGTTCAATAAACTGCTTTAATATTGGCTGTACGCTTTGATAACGCAAGGCAACAAATTCACCATTGTCTAGGTCAACATAAATAGGAGTGTCGGGCGAAATAAGCGGTTCTTTTGCGATAACTAAACCATCTTGATCTACATTTTCGTGAGTAACTTGTTCAGGGGCAACCTTGTCGCGATCAGCTTTGTCACGGTCCAAGAGGGCCGATCTAGGTAATTGTTCAATAGCACCCAGCAAAATAGGAAACGCGGGCATTTTTTTACCATCAATGGTTAAGTTTAACCCTAACGAGAAAAAATCATGATCATCGGTTTCAATCACTTCGGCATCAAATATGCTATCGGTGGCGAGTGATTTATAATAAAAAGCATCGGCAAAGCTAATATGCCAGCCTAAATCTTTAAGTAAGGGGATTTCTTGATCTAAAAACTGATGCCAAGCATAACGGCCTTGCAACATCATGGAAAATTTAGGCGTTTTATCGGCAAGTGAAGCGTCTTTATTCAAATACTCGGCATTAATAAAAGCGTAACGCTTAGGGATAGGCACAGGGCTAAACTTTAACTTGGTCAATTTATCAATAACCGCTTGCTCAAAAGCTAAGTCTCGATAAATCTTTACCTCAATTGAAGCCTCGCTTGAGTTCTTACTAGAACTATCACTTGAACTCTCGTTTTCATCCTCACTATCACCATCAGGTAAGCTTGCTGGTGTAATCGTAACACTCTCATTATGCGGATTAACTAAATTACCCTGATAGGAAAAATTAACCCTCACATTACCCGTTTGTGGATTTTTTTCTAGCGGAGTAGAAAAGTACAAATGCACGTCGGGCTTGGTTAGGTCTTGTGAGAACTGTGTTTTGGGTTTAGGTAAGCGTTGCACAGCATCACCTAACGACATAGACAGCTTATTCATTACCCAAGGCAATCTATCTTCTTCAAAAATGGGTGAGTTAAGTAAGTCGGCTTCAAAATCACAGCGAGTATTGGTATTAATTTGTCCAAAGCAATTTTTTTCTTCATCATAAAAACAAAGTGGTTGTGCTTTAATAATTTGAATACTGCTTGAAGGCTCATTAAAAACCAGCTTTAAAGTATGTAAATTATTATCCAGTGCTAGCCACTGCCATTCAGCTTCTATGGGCTCACTTAAGGTAATGGCTTGATCTAAATTGAATTTTGTATCCCAAAAACAGCGATTTGTTTTTATAATCTGTGCAAATAAATCAAAATACTTAATATCATCGCCAAATTGGTTAGTACGCATAAGCTCGGTAATAACCGCGACATCCTCGTTAGTCGCATAGGCACTATTAATTAACGAACTGGTAGAATATTCACTGCCAAGGGAGCTGCTCCAGCCGCCACTTTTTTTGGCGCGCGTTGATTTTATCGCCAAAGTATAATAATCGTCTTCGTTAAAACCGTTGGGTTTTAAAAAGTACAATAACGATTTTTGCTGAGGATTGGGTTGATATCTACTGGGCTGGGCTTGAAAGTGGCTAAGCCATCTATCAATAATTCTTTCAGGTGTGGCAATACTGTTTCGATCAAAATGTTCATGAATAAAACACTGCGCCAAGGCTGCACCATGTTTACAATCACGGCCGACATAACAATCACAATAACTGGCAATACCATCATGCTTAATATTTAACACTAAACGCGTTAAGTAAGTCGACTGATTAGAGCGCTCACTAAAAACGACACCACGAATTATTTCACCATCAAGGGCACAGGTTTTAATACCATCAGCCTGATAAATTCTAGCGCCTTTTTTCCACTCATTTTTAGTGAAGTGTTGTTCAAGTAATTCTGGGGTAAAAATGTTTTTGGCCATAAGTTCTTAATTATTATGCGTTCAAATAGGTTACATAGGGTGACTAGCTTAGTTAGCTTAGACAGTAATCAGCTCTCAAGAGAATGATTACTCTCAATTACCCTAATAATAGCTAAGGATAGAGCAGGGGATAATGTTAATAGCGAGTCAGGTATTATTTTAGCCGAATAATATCATAAAGGCTTATTTTTCATAAGGTGAACAGCGATATTTTGTTTGTTAGTAATGCATTAATTTTAAATAACTACGTTTGAGATTGATTGTTGTTTACAATGGTAAAAAAAAATCATGTAGTTAGGTTTTAATGTCATATCTTATTTCGGTTACCCTATTGTGGGCTTTTTCATTTAGTTTAATTGGCGTGTATTTAGCAGGGCAGGTTGATGCTTGGTTCTCGGTATTAATGCGTGTTGGTTTGGCTATGTTAGTCTTTTTACCCTTTTTACGATTTAATGAAATTAGCTGGCAAAGCGCCGTTAAATTAATGGGCATAGGTGCAATTCAATTAGGCTTAATGTACGTTTTTTATTATCAGTCATTCTTGTATTTGTCAGTGCCTGAAGTTTTATTATTTACGGTGATGACCCCTATTTATATCACCTTATTAAATGATGCTTTTGAGCGAAAATTTCACCTCAACTTTATGTTAACCGCATTACTGGCAACCTCAGGTGCTATTGCCATTCGTTTTAACGGCATAGACGCTAACTTCATTACTGGTTTGCTCTTAGTGCAAGCTGCTAATTTATGTTTTGCTACCGGGCAGGTCTGTTATAAACGCTTAATGGCTGCTCAGCAGCTAAAACAGTCTATCAATCAAAAAGCAATATTTGCCTGGTTTTTCATCGGTGCGTTTTGTGTGGCTGTCATTTGTTATTTAATTTTTGGTAATGCCAATAAGCTACCGACAACTGAGTTGCAATGGGGCGTATTAGTTTATTTGGGCATTATAGCCTCAGGAGTTGGTTTTTTTGCTTGGAATAAAGGTGCTACTTTGGTTAATGTTGGTGCACTGGCTATTATGAATAACTTGCTTATCCCTGCTGGCATTATCGTAAATTTAGTGATTTGGAATCGTGATGCTGATATTGCGCGATTAGTCTTTGGCGGCTCACTCATTGTCCTGTCGTTAGTACTGAACCAATGGTTAGAGAAGCGCAGAAACGCGTATAAAGCCAGTGAATAAATAGCTGAAGCCTTAAATAAAACGACAAAGCTATAAAGCGACCAGGCTTTAACTTAAATTGGCCACCGAAAGTATGCTTGTCCCCGAGTTCAGCCGAGCAATTAAAAAAGGCCGATGCGTAATGCATCGACCTTTTTCTCTCTATGTAAATTCGGCTATTAAATGTTATCGTTTAAAGCAAGACCTTGTCTTTAATAGCCACTCTTGACCTGTATCAAGTCGTTTAAGCAAACAAGTACCGGCTTTTTTTCTTAATTCAAACACTAAAGCCGGTTTTATTTCCTTACTATAAACTTTTACCCCCTGTGGTGAGGTTACCGGCGGAGTCGTCAATAATAATCGGCTCGACTGTTGAAAGACATCCTGTGTTATTGGTATCTTCTTGCCCGCCAAAGCATTGCTAACGACAGCAACAATTTCAGCGCGGGCTTCACTACTGTTATCAGGCAGTAATGCCGCAAATGATTCATGAGCCTGCAGAGCACAAGCTGACAGAAGACTTAAAGACAGCGCGACAAAAGTAAGTTGTTTAATTATCATTGAGTTTTACCAGCTCTGACATGGCGGAATTTATCAAAATAAATATCATCAATAATCGCATCTTGTCGTGGCGTGCGAGTATTAAACTTAGCGCCAAAATAATTAACCGAGTTGCTTGGTTGAGATAACGTTGATTTCGTCGAACTAAAACCATTAATCGATTTACGGCTTAACTTAACAGATGGTTCGACAATCACAGGACAAGTATTATGTGTTTGATAATAAAGCGCACTAGCGAGTAACATTTCTTCTTTATCACCCAGCGAGTGCAAATAATCCTCCTCAATAGGACAACCTTGTACTTGATAGAGCTTACCTGCTTCAGGCAACTTAGCGGGTACTAAACCATCGGAATAATCACCAAAACCGGCATCATTTTCTCCTTTAAACTGTACAGTGAAATAGGTAGAGCCACAGTTATCTTTACTAAAGAAACCGTAGGGTTTTCCGCAGGTTGTTTCACCTATTTGAATAACTTCTATGCCAACACCAATTAACGAATTGATAAATGATTCACTCGCTGAGCAGGAAGAGCCGGTGGTAAGCACATAAACTCGAGCTAAATCTAAGGTTGGCAGTGCTTGATCCGCTTGAATAATTGAGTCGCCACCAATTAAACGTCTTAAATCAATGGTCACATCAAGAAAAGGTGTCTCGGTACTGGCATTTTTATCGTTGTAAACAATTTTTTCGTATAGCTTACCCTCGGTAACATCTTTACCGGCAACCATATAAGCCAATTGCGACGACAGCGCTAAAAAACCACCACCGTTATAACGTAAATCAACCACTAAATCAGTAATTTGATTTGCCGAAAAAAGCGTAAATTGATCAAAGAGATCTTTTTCTACCGTAGAAATACTAAAAGAATTTAATAATAAATAACCGACATTTCCCTGTGGCGTAGCTATTGTTTTAGCTAACTGTAACGGTACTGCGGTAATGGCGGCAGTTTGCAACGTTACTTGATATTCTTCATTATTAATATCAATAAACTTAAAGGTATGACTTTCGCCTTCGTTGCTACTATATATGGCATTCTCCATAATATTAATGTCACTTTGCGCCGTGGTATTAACAAAATCAACCCCATCAATTTCCAGCAGCTTCGAACCACGAGAAACGCCCGCCGTCATTGCTTGCGTATTTGGCGTGACATTTTTTACCTGCCAACTTCTCGGTGGAGCAATACTGCTTTTTTTATCAAAGGTAATACCGTAGCCATAGCTGACGCCTAATTGTGTGCGCTCTTCAACATTACTTGTCGGCTCCATCCAATGAAACTTATCTTTCGGAGCGCCAGAATCTGTTACCGCTGTTGTTTTAAGTTGCTCGAAATAATCGATTAAATTAAAGTTTTTTGGATTTTTATCAATTACTTCTTTGTACCAAAGGTAAGTCTCATGAGTAAAGGCACGTTGCCAATGTTTTTCAAGTAGCTCACTGCCTGGTTTATCTGGATAAGTGATATGAGTAATAGGGCTGCTGCCACTGCGGGGATCCTTACATTGAGCAACAAAGTCACTTGACGGTTGAAATTGATCTTGCAGCCAAGTAGGCCCAGTGACGGTTTTAGTCACTGGAGCTTTAGTAACCTTAGTTGTTCCGCCAGAGCCACCACCACAGCCAGTGAGCATAACTAACGGCAGTGTTATGGTTAACAATAATTGCGGAATTCTATTTTTTTTACTTATGGTACTTTGTTCACTTTTGTCAATAACAACTGTCATCTACACTATTCCCTTTTAATATGAATCCATTTAAGTCGTCTTTGGATAAAGTAATATTCTATAACTTAGGCCAAAGAAAAAAATCGTATCTTAAGTTATATTTAAGTAATTAACAAACACTTACCATGATTTACAAACCACCATCAGGCAGTTTAGTCGGCTCTAATAATACTTCTTAATACATTAGATCTGGTTTTTTTTGAAAGTATGGATGTCCCCAATTATATTTTTAAGCGAGTATCCTAGTTACTTTATTTTTTTTTCATAAATAGGGTATTTTATTTGTAAATTTAATTTCTAATTTTTGGACTGTAAAAATGAACATTCTGATTTGGATAGGTAGTACCTTGTTAGGTGCTGGTGCTGTTTATGTACTAGCGATTATTGCTTTCGCCACATACGTGATACCCCCTCAACACATGACGCCACCCCTGTAAATACTGGAGTCAGTAAACAATATCATGTAAAGGAAGGCAAAATTATTTATGTGATGGATGGTTACTTCTTTCAGATCGGCGGCAAAGAAATAGAAGGAGCAGATGTTGGGACCTTTGAAGTGATAGACCAGTCCTATGCAAAAGATATAAATTTTATTTATTATGATGGAAGGCCCATTGAAGCTGGCCTCCCAAATTCAGTCGAATTTGTTGCATCTGAGCTCAATGGCAATTCCCAGTGTGATGGTATTTCTTACCTTAGTGTTAACACCTAAGGTTAATCGTTGGCTAAACATAATATTATCTACGGCTTTTATATTTATGCTGGTCGCAACAAACTTAACCCAGACTTGGGCGTTTTATCTATTTTTAACGGCGGTAGAGATTGTTATATCAATGGCCTAAAATTGATGAGAAAGATTAGATGAATAATTTACAAAAAGTGGTGGTTTCTCTGCACTTGCCCAGGCGATTATTTATCTATTGGCCTTTGTTTATTTTGGTGTGTTTTTCGACTTTCCTAGTGATGGCGATACAGCGTAAAAGTTGAGTTTTTTAGCTGATAATCAACTGATGTTATCTGTTGTGAACTTGGTTATGTATGTGTTTTTTGGGGTTTTGTTAGCGGTATTAGTGTTGGCGTTATACTATCGTTTTAAAAATCGTGCCTTAGTCTTGTCGCAGCTTGCAGCAGTATTTGGCTTTATTTGGGTTGGCCTTGTTATTGCCAGTGGCATGATTACTAATATTGGCTTGGCAGCGGTGATTAAACTTTCGGTTAATGAGCCAGCACAAGCGATGAGCTTATGGTTGACCGTTAATATTATTGTTGAGGGTTTGGGCGGCGGCAACGAAGTCGTTGGCGGATTATGGCTGTTGTTATTAAGTTGTGCGGCGTTAAAATCTTATCAGTTTTCTAAGAGACTTAACTACTTTGGTTTATTGATTGGACTTGCTGGTATTCTAACTATTTATCCTGCGGATATACTCACCGAAATATTTGGCTTAGGTCAAATTGTCTGGTTTGTTTGGTTGGGGATAAGCATGCTGGTTACCTGCGAGGTTTATCATAAAGAAGCTGAGCATGATTAATCACGCTCAGCTTTGTGTTTATTGCAATTAAGCTAACTTAAGATAACTAAAGTTAGCTGCCACTCAGTTTTATGGATTGGCTTGTAAAGTTACCGTGAACCCTTCGGCATCTTTGTAGCCATAAACGTCGATATACCAAGTGCCTTCTGCTGGCGTGGTTAAGATACAATTTTCGCTATTGCCATTTTTATAGGGACGACAATCATAGCTCGATGAAGTAGATTGTGCGCCATGGTGAACGTAAAGGTCTGCGTCACCAGTGCCACCACTCATGTTAACTATCATAGTAGAATAACCTGCAGGCAATACTTGGCTATAACGTTGCCATTGTCCTTTAGCCACTGAAATATTAGCAAACTCGTTATTAATAATATCAGGAGTATTTCCGCCTGAAGTACTAAAACTGCCCGTTAAACTCAGCCCTGAAAAAGCAGCATAGGCTTTTAAACGAACATAATAAGTACCCCCTGCGGATGTACCAGAGCAAGACTCACTATTGCCATTTTTATAAGGGCGACAGTCATAACTTGAGTCAGTGGGTGCTGAGCCAAACTTAACATACATATCCGCATCACCCGTGCCACCGCTGGTTGTAAAGCTAATGTCGCTAGCACCTGCCGGAACAGCTAGAGTAAAGACAATATCAGCACCGGATCCGGCGCTAATATTGGTTTGTGTTACGCCATTTTCTAAAACATTATCACTTTGTGGTGGCTCGGTAACACCGTCAATAATACTTAGACCTGATGCGCTACGGCTAAGGGGCAATACTTCACCTATGCCGCTGGCTTGCCACCAATCAATATTTTGTGGCAAGGCCAGAGGATTGGCGTTACGTGCTTCTCTGGTTAAGGTTGCTGCACCCGAGCTGAACTGCGCGGTACGTACTTCTAGTTTTTCAGGGGTAACACTTAATACTTTAAACTGTTGAATGCTGGCTAAATCAATGGTCCAAGATTTAGGGTTGTTTGCTGAGCGAGCAGGTGCGCCCCAGCTACCTTCACCAACATAGACAGTGCCGCCTGTGGTTGTTTTTACAAAGTTGTTACCTGAGGGCTTAAGTGCTTGGGTAATTTTGTTAATGTGGGTGTCAGACTCAACCACTAAATTCATTTTTTGGCTGTAAAAGCTGTCGGCCCACCAGTTATGCAAAATGGTATTGTCAGACTTGCCGCTGTAATGTGGATACATAGGTTTATGATACTGGGCCACACGCCACTTTGCGCTACTGCCATTGGCAGAGAGATCTTGATTTAACCAATTATTCATTGCGGTAGCGTAACTTGAATAACCACTGTTTTTATATTGGCTATTTAAGGTATAAACTCGTAACAGTGACGACACATTAAAAGCGCCGTAGCTGTCTTTACTGTCACAAACTCCATCTTGATTATAATCTACGCCAAACACTTGGCAGAGTGTTTTATAGTTGCCATCTTCATGATTACCATGAGTAGCCACAAAAGGATAAATACGTTGGTAGCTAATGCCGTCAATAAGATCATTTGACAAGGTTAATTGCCAATCTTTAAGGTACTCCTTCATTTCTGAAGCCGAGTTCGCATTAGTATAATCACCGCCATGCATCACGAATAATGGCCTTATTTTGGCCACTAACTTGTTGCCTTTTTGGCGTGTTGTCCAGCCCGTACGTGTGTCTCCACCAGCAATAACAGTAAAACCTGTGTTAGTGGTAGGTGCCGTTTTAAACCACAAGCGATCGCCACAACCGCTACTATCACAAACGCGATAAAAAACGTCAGTGTTTGGCGTTAAACCTTTTAAAGTGACGAATTGACTTTGCAAACTACTCGCAAAGGTGTGCGATGCGGTTACTTGTTTGGTTTGCCAGGTTTGCTCGTTAGTACTAACACCATATTTAACATGATGGTTACTGCCTGATGTTGGTGTAAAGCCTATAGTGGCCTGCTGTGAAGGGTTATGATCCCAAATTAAACGGTTATACTGGCTACCCGCATAAGTTACTGAACTTGCTAGGCTTAAACCAATGGCTAAACTCACAATACTTTTGTTCATTTCCTTGCTTCCTTTTGTGATGTATTTTCATTAATAACGCGACTACTTAGCTGCGAGGTGGTATTTGCCTCAGTCAGTGAACTGACTAAAATTACAAATGCTGCGTTACGGTAAGGCAATATTGCTTGCTGACCCGCATGGAAGTTAACGGCCAAGGCGCCGCTGTTAAATTGTGTGAAGTGTTGTGGTAATAGCTGCTGATTAGCCGATGTCCAATAGTCACCTTTATGAATAAAAGGGAAATAATCATTATTTATGTGAGGTTGGCCAGGACGTTGTGGGCTTTTTATTAACGACTGCAATTCATCGGGAGTAGGAAGGCGCCAATTGTGTTGATTACATAAACCTTGTGTATTTGTGTGCCGAATCAGATCGCTGGTATCGCAGCGTTGTGCTTCAAAGTAACAATCACCAAAGTTTTCTTTGCCCTGTATTTCATCAAACCAAGAGTAAGTCCAATAACCATCATGGATAGACTCATTGTCTGTTTTTACTTCCCAAAGCACATTTAAGCTAGAGTCAACAACACACGACCAAGGGCCTTGCCATGATGAAATGACTTCACCGATATTTATCATTTTAGTGAAGCGGGCATGTACTGGTGTTAAATGAACAGGCAGAGAAAATCGACAATAAAAGGTTAATAACAGCAGCATGAGTAATGAAATTAAAAGTCTAATTTTCATAACGAATACTGCAATTGTATGGCTTTATGATGACGAGTATGTGCAATTTGGCTACGATCAAAGGCTGATACCCACATACAAACTCCGGTTTTTAAAGAAACATCATGTTTTGAGTGGGTATTTTTTTTACGTACTAATTCCAACGTCCATACACCATTGCTCCAATGGCCCCTTGCTCGGACGTCAGCTCTATCGCCTTCAAATCGATTTGATCTATACAGTACTGAGGGCAAGTAACTACCTTCAGGTAACGTATCTAATTGAGACTGATAGGGCTTTGAACTAAACCAAGGCAGTACTTTTTTATCTGCTATTGAATAGTTAATTGGTAAGCGTTTAGGGATGATGAAGTTTGGTTTATACCATTGCCAATTCATCACATAAGCGCCGCTTTCTTTACCATCAGCTTGATAACCCGCACTGTAACGCCGTTGACCATATTGCACGGAAGCAGGTGCACCAATAAAATTATCATCGGCCAAGTACATATCGTTAGTACGTACTGCTTTCCAATGCCATAAATCACGTACGGTATTGTTTAAACTGGCGTGATAGCCCTTGCCATGCCAATTACTGGGTTTACCTTCAATGGGGGTTTTTCCTAAATGCGCGGTGCCGTCTGCGCCACTGTTACAGGTGTTAGATAACATTACGGCAAACTTATCTTCGTAATGACTCTGTTCATCAAAGCGATAAAAACCATCTTCTTTAACTTTCCAGCCTTGTGCTGTTTTTAGCAAAGGTAGGTGCTCAATACTTTGTGTTGGATCTTGCCAAGTGAATAAGAAAAATGTTTCTTGTGCATTTGATAACGCTTTAATGGTGACTTGTGTATTACCATCAACAAAATTAGCACCGCCAATGGTATTTATGGAAATGCTGGGGGTTGTAAGCCATTGAGGTTCATTGGCGTGACCATCTATTTCAATCAATACATCCATGGGAATCGCTGAAACGAGCAATGAATGTTTTACTGGAATATTAAGTAAATAAAGTAAGCAGGCAATAAGAGCAATAATGGCAAGTTTTAGCCAAGCTATATGAGTAAGAGAGGAGGGAAATAAACGTACCAGCACGCCTTTGCCATGTTGTAGTACGTATATCCAACTGTGCATAACCAAGTAAAGTAAAAACAGTAATGAACTGGTAAAATGTAATGGCTGTAAAGTGGTTACCATTAAATCAACGCTGATAAATAAGCCGGTAAATACACTTAATAGTCCCGCTGTGTAACCTAAGCGATTAACCCATTGATGATATGACTGATTGCGGTAGCCCTGTTTATGCTGGCTTTTCTTTAGCTGAGGCTTATTTAACCGGCTCTTACTTAGCGGGCTCTTATTGAATTGGTAATAAATAAAATAGAGCACTAAAGCACTAAAAACATAACCAGAAATTAAATGCATACTATGAACCGCACCACTGATTAAGATAGCGTCAAAGTGCATGAGTACAGGAGTATTCAGGCTAGATATTCTTAGTCCGGAGAGTAAGCTTAATAGCACAGTGCCCATGGCAATAATATGTAGCGAAACGAAAACTTTACGGTTCAAACTAACTCCTATCCTTGTATGTCTTTCACTCAGATATGTTTACACTAAATTAACAAGTTGTGAAGTGAATAATGGATGAGAAGTTATAATTAAATTTTCTGTAGTTCTGTTTTTATTTAATATTGTTTTTATACAGTAGTTTATTGGCTTTTTTTGTGAAGAGTGCCTTGTGAAATAGATATTGAATAGAGTTTACTTAGATGTTAAATAGATGTTAAATAGATGTTATTTTCGTGTTGTTTTGGGAATAACGAGAAAGAATAGAGAATAACTAGGACATCCATGAATAACCTCAATATGCAGGATTCAGTTGGAGTCATCAACCTCACTTTTAAGATCAGAGTCTTCAGCCTTACTAACATAGAACAAGAGCAAACGATTTTTCGCTGAGTCAATAATAGTTATTCATAACAATACTTTTATTATCAAGGCGATAGTCATTATAATATCTCATTATTAATTTAGTTTTATTGCTGCTTTATCAATTGATAAAATAGTAGGTGTAATTGAAAGCCAGCCTCAGAGTATCATCATCATCATGATTGAAGTAAAAACAGCTGCTTACCGCCGTGCTAGCTTTGCGTTAGCGTTAGGCTCTTTCCTTGTATTTTGTAATTTGTACATGTTCCAACCCATGTTGCCATTGATGGCTGAAAAATTTAACGCCAGTGCGATTGAAATTAATTGGCTGCTTGCGTCATGCACATTAATGCTAGCGCTTACTCTTGTTCCGTGGGCTGTAGGCTCAGAAATTATAGGCCGTCGTAAAGTGATGATGCTGAGTCTTTTCTTATTGCCATTTACGGGCATGACCATGTTGCTAACCGATTCATTAATAATGTTAACGTTAACGCGTGGGGTAATGGGTATTGCGCTTGCGGGATTTGCTGCTGTTGCTGTGGCATATATGGCCGAAGAGTTCACCCCAAAAGCATTTATGATTGCCGTTGGTGGTTATATTAGTGCAAATTCATTAGGCGGTATTGCAGGGCGTTTATACGGCGGTTTTGCCACCGAATATTGGGGATGGAATATAGCCGTTATTGGTATGGCTATTGCCAGTTTAGTTGGTGCGCTATTAGTGAGCCGACTGTTGCCTGAACAACAATGTTTCACTCCTAAAAGAGGGCAGTTTCGCAACCATAATAAGCGTGTAATTGGTCATTTAAAACAGCGTGAATTATGGCTTGCTATGCTTATTGGCGGTTTAAACTTTGCGTTAATTGTTAATCTTTATACGGTAATGGGGTTCCGTCTTATCGCGCCACCTTATTCACTGTCTATCAGCTTAACGTCAATGATTTTTTTGTGCTATCTAAGTGGTACTATTTCGGCAAAACTAAGTGGTCGTTGGAGCCTACATTACAGCCCAGTCAAGGGCATGGTACTAGGTACAACCGTGAGTGCAATAGGTATGTGGATAGCCGTTTATGATTCATTGTACGCAATGGTTGTTGGTCTATTACTTATTGGCTCAGGCGCTTTTTTCACGCACTCACTTGCCTATGCCTGGGTAAGTCAGAAAGCGAAAGTAGCGAAAGCAACTGCAACGGCGTTATACCTTGTGCACTATTACATTGGTGGTAGCTTAGGTGGTTTTTACTTAATTGCCTGCTGGCAATATAGCGCTTGGTATGGGGTGCTTGCAGGTGGCATGGTATTATATGGCTTAATTTACCTATTATGTTGGCGCTTACATCGCCATGCTTGTTCATTAACAAAATAAAATTTATAGCAGCGTTAAACTTGAACTTGAATTTAAAGTAAATGAGGTAATTATGCTGAAATCAAAGCTTACATTGGTAAATAAGAATAACTAGAAGAATAAGAAGAACATCCATTGTCATTTGAGAATACCCCCCTTGTACTAAGGTTAAAAATCATCTTAATACAGGAGTATTCTCATGACTAGCGCCAGAAAATAGCTGATTAGCTTGGTTGATACACCGTATTATCATTGTATTTCTCGATGTGTGCGTAGAGCATATTTGTGTGGCTATTTAGCTTGTGTTATTTTTTCGTTTTAGGATATTTATAAGCGAGTGTCCCCGTTAATTTTTTACGTTCATTTTCAGATTAAATAGCTACTATTATTTTGTTAATTTATTGCCAAATAAAGCGTAAAATGCTCAAAATTCCGTTTGTCGGAAAATTATCGTTGGCTTTATTACCTTTTTAAAAATTTTAGCCAAATCATTTAGCCCATTAATATGGGTATTACACAAAGGAGTATTTTTTGAAAATACTAATGTTAGCATCATTATTCGTTATGTCTGGGTGCACGTATTCAGGTTTCACAGGCTCATTAGATCAGCAAGATTGTTCTCAAGTAAAAAGAGATTGTATCAGTGGCGTTTATAGTGAATGGTTTGAGAGTAACAATGAACTAGCATGTACTTGCTCGTAACAATCACGCATTAATTAGAATTAACGAGGACAGTCTCTCAAAGTTGAAGAATATAAACCTCTGAACTAGGGTTAATACATAATCATAATTTGAGAGTTTTTGTTACGACAACTGCAAGAAAGCAATTAATTAGCTTAACAGACACTGCCTATTATCACTGTATTTCTCGCTGTGTTCGTAGGGCCTTTTTTTGCGGTGCAGATAAAAACACAGGGAAAAATTTTGACCATAGGCGAGGGTGGGTAGAAGATAAAACACTCAGTCTAAGCCAAGTGTTCGCTATTGATGTATGCGCTTACGCTGTTATGAGTAATCACACGCATATAGTGGTTTTTGTTGATGAGACTACCGCGAAAGCGTGGACAACTAGTGAAGTATTACAACGTTGGCATCAGTTATTCAAAGGTACATTCATAACACAGCAGTATTGTCGAGGAGAAGAAATCCCTGATTACCTTATGGCTTCTTTGCTCGAAACGGTTGAAGTGTATCGCAATCGCTTAATGGATATTAGCTGGTTTATGCGCCTACTCAACCACAGCATTGCCACATAAGCCAACCTTGAAGATAAATGCACAGGTCATTTTTGGGAAGGGCGTTTTAAATCACAAGCCTTGTTAGATGAAGCCGCACTTGCTGCCTGTATGGCGTATGTTGACTTAAACCCTGTTAGAGCTAATGTAGCTAAAACCCCTGAAAGCTCAGGGTACACTAGCGTAAAACAATGGGTAATATCCGCTAAAAAGGCTAAAAAGCCAAAAATCCTACTGCCTTTTGTAGGTAACCCACGCCAAGCAATGCCAAAAGGCTTACCGTTTGAGCTTGAAGACTATCTTGAATTAATTGAACTAACAGCTGGTTGTCTGCGTGAAGGAAAAGTTGGATATATTGAAGGAAATCAACTTGCTTTACTTAATCGCTTGAATATAAACCCTGAGAATTGGTTAACCTTGACCAAAGATTTCAGAAAGCTTTTTCATGGTGCTGTAGGTCACAGTGATGTATTAACTGATTACTGTGAACATAAAGGTTTAAGGCGGCGAACCAATGTTAGTTGCAGTGATAAACTTTTGGCGTAACGACTCAACACTAATCATCCTCTTACTTTAATAACAACACATCAAGCCGGATGTTTTTGTCATGTATATAAATAGCATTTCTGCTATTTATATACAAATTTGGTAAACACTGTTCGAACTCAGGGGTTATTAGCAATCATTGAGCTTCTTTTGAGTGGCTATTTTGCTTTAAGGGGGTATAAGCGAGTGTCCTAGTTAATACCTTTGTTTGGTGTCTACAAGCTAGCCCATTGCTGCTTTACACCAATAAGGTGAACAACGCCAAAAGTTAGACAAATAGCAGAGCTCCAAAGCCAAAATTCGTTACTGTTACCAATAGCAGTCGGTACAGAGGTAGCTGCTATGAAAATACCACCGATACCACGTAGTAAATAAACGGCAGTAATGGTTATAAGGGCTAATCGCATTAATGGCAGCTTTATTATTAATCCGGCAGCAGAAAAAGCAAAAAGTGACCAAATAGCCAAAACAATCACAATACCTGCAGTGATCATTGTTGGTTTTAAACTGCCTTGCTCGGCCAGCTTTGCCATGTGTTCACCTGCGCCAAAAAATCGATACCAAGATGCACCAAAATAGATGCAACCTATATGTAATAAGGAGGCAAGGGCACTTAATATGCCGGCAGTAATTAAATATCTATTCACAATTCCTCCTTATTTAACTGTTATAAATCTTGAATAATCGGTATTAATGTTGGCGCCAATTTGCGTTAATAAGTTCATTAAACCTAAGTGAGCTCGGTCAAAGCAGGGCTGTTCGCTATACATGCCCGATAGAAACTTTACCGCAGTACCACTGACATTATCGGGTTTTCCTGGACACGGTGTTTTAGTGGTAAAGTCGAATGTTTTGCTAACATATGCTTGACCTAACCATTGGCCATAACGCTGTATGTCTGGGAATATTTTAGACTCGAAGGTATTAAAATCAACACTGTGGTCTATAAATTTTAGCGCTTGATAACTGGCAAACAGTGCGGATTTATTTTTGTTAAAAATATAACTATCAACAATTTTTGGCATCATAGCGGTAAAGCCATCAACAAAGTCATCACTTAAGTTACGTACGCAGCCAAAGTCTAAAACGCCGAGTTGTTCATCGGTTAATACTAAGAAGTTACCCGGGTGAGGGTCTGCGTGTATTTTTTTCAGTGTTAAGGCGCTATACCAAAAAAAATCAAATAGCTTTTGCCCTAATTCATTCCTCTGTTGCTGACTTGGCTGGTTTTCTAGCCATTTATCTATGTGTTGCCCGGTTAACATTTCCATTGATAATACTCTCGCCGAAGATAGCGCGTGTTTAACCTTTGGAATAACAATGCCGTTTAGCTTCATATGGTGCTGAAACCAAGTTAGGTTATTGGCTTCAATCTCATAGTTTATCTCTTCAGATAGTCTATTTTTAATTTCGGCCAATATAAGTGTGAACACTTGTTGTTTTGGCATTTTTTTGGTGGTTTTAGCTAATAACCAAAACAGTTTTTCTAGCATTTTTAGGTCGCTGTCTATGGTTGCGCCTATGCCGGGATATTGAACTTTTACGGCTAATACTTCATCGTTAAACGACAACGCTCGATGAACTTGACCTATGCTTGCCGCTGAAAAA
This sequence comes from Colwellia sp., assembly GCF_013215345.1. Classification (GTDB taxonomy): domain Bacteria; phylum Pseudomonadota; class Gammaproteobacteria; order Enterobacterales; family Alteromonadaceae; genus Colwellia. The sequence goes on from NZ_JABSOV010000020.1 coordinate 17,347, forward strand.
GCCTGACTATCAAATTCTTTAAAGAGCTGTTTGGGCGTATTGCCTAGCTCTTGAACCATTTGTTTTCTAACCAGCGCTCTATTTATAGGGGGTACTTCATGACAAGCTGACTTTAGTTTGTTACGAATGGTTTCTGGCAGAATGTCGGTTTCCATACTTAATAGCTGAGATAACTTAATTGCTGTGCCTCTAAGCTGACTTAATACGGTAAAAACGAGCTCTCCTATTTGCTCTTCATGTTGCTGCTGAGATTGCTCATTACTTTTAGCTGGTGAATTTTTAGCGTCAGTGCTTTTAGCTGAAAATGCTTTTCGTACTTTATAACCAGCGTGTTTTAAGCCTATTTTTGCTACCGCTGCGCCGGTAATAGCACTACGTGATAACTTTGAGGTAGGTACTTTTTTTGAAGTAAGCATAACTAAGCCGCTGCGGTTTGGTTTTTGTTTTGATTCTGTTTTTTTCTGTGTTGCATTATCAAACTTATTAATGGCGGAAACATAAGCCAAAAACCGGATTCAGGCATGATGGTAATACCAACAAGGGTTAACAATAAAAGGTTGAGTGATACTGAAAGTGGTACTAGGTGGTTATTTACTGAATCAAAATGTTTTATTAATAATCCTGTAATGAAGAGTACTTGCCCGAATAAGAAAAACCATACTGCTGCCGCTGAGCGGTCAGTGGTTAAGCTATTAATAATGCCGTTATCATACAGTGAGCTATATTCAGCTGCGAACATAATAACTGCAAATAACGTGTGACATGCTGATACCGCGATAATCCAATTACCTTGCCAATTTTTCATAATATATCCTTATTAAATTGTTAAATAGAGTGAACCCTGATTAGCGTTTACAGCCCAAATGATTTATTCATGACTAATTTATTTAAGAAACCGCTGCCCATAAAGCGGAATAGGTGTGCTTTTACAAAAAAGCTAACCAGATCAGTTGCTTTAGAGACAATGCCGCTTCTTAATATTTCTACGCCAAGGTTGAGCGACATATCTACCATTTGTGTGGTATTGCTGAATTCTTCTGAGTCATCGTTAACCCAATACAAAAGTACTGCTAATAAGTAGTCATTAGCGAGTTTTGCTGTGGCATCGGTAAAAGGGGATTGAGCAATTTCGCCTGCTTGCTCTGCTTCGTTAAGTAAGTTACGAATAAGATCAACAAACTCTTCTCTTACGGGGGCAACGTCTTTAAATAAAATGCTCGGTGATTGCATTATCATGTTGATGCTATCGCAGACAAACTCTCGGTTGGGCAAGAAGTTATTCAAGTAGATATCGATGAGTAACTGCAGTTTTTCTTGTAAAGAGTACTCAGATAGATCGTCTTCAGCTAAAAACTGCTGAGTTGTTTCTGTGGCTATTAAGCCGTAATAGCCGTAAATCAGTTTGTCTTTATTGGCGAAGTATTTATAGATAGTTGCATCACCAATGCCAGCTTCTCTGGCGATTTGCTTCATACTGGTGGCTTCAAAGCCATTTTCACTAAATAGATCAACTGCTGTGTTGATTATTTTTAGTCTGATCTCTGCTTGCTGTTGCTTAGATAATCTCGCCATAAGACACTCTCTATCGTTTAATCGATTGTTTTAAGTGTTTATATGATAGAGCGTATCGTTATTTATTCCAAGTATTGATTTACTTTAATCTGCTATTTTAAATTTATACTGATTTTATGTTATTTTTTGCTGCATACAAGCTGACTTCTGGATTCCCGATCAGCCATTTCGGGAATGACGGTGTGCGACACTTCGGGAATGATGGCTGATGAGTTTATGCACAACAACCACAACTTAGTCGTCATCTTCGAGTGTCTGATCGAAGATCCATGTTTTTTCAATAAAGGAAAAAAAGAAAAGGGGACAGCCATACATTGGCTAATAATTAACATGGACAGTTGGTTTACTATTAGTTTTATTCAATAACCGTTATATATGTTAGAATTTAACAATATTATTATTTAAAATTATTAGGCGTATTTCATGTCTGAACACTCAATTTTCGACATTTGTGTTGAACCTATAGAACTTTGTAAATTAATCAAAATTGCCAAAATGGTTGGCGGTGACGGCGAAGCTAAAACCATGATCACTGAAGGTAAGGTTCTAGTAAATAATGAAGTTTCAGTTCAAAAGCGTAAAAAAATTCGCCACGGCGATATTATCGAATATAACGGTCAAATTATTGAGGTCGCTTATAATCCCAGCAAAAAATCAGCAGAGTTTATTAGTACAGTAGTTTCAGTCAGTAAAAAATCAAAAAAGAAAAAAATAGCTTACAACAAAGCTAAAAGTAAAGCGCGGGCACTTTCATCAAAAAAGGTTACTGAACCATCAATCGAACGCTCGAAATAAAGTCTATTTCACTTTAATTATTCGTTTTTTATTCGTTAAGTTTTACAGTAATTTAAAGTTAATCGCGGGGGAATTCTTTTCCCCGTTTACTCTGACCTTATTTGTTTTCCGTTCTCTTATAACTGCATTTCTCTTTATTGAAAACCGAAAACCTAACAGTAAAAAGCTAGCCACTATTAGGTGAGAGTAGCTTTTATTTTAGCTGCTGTTATTCGGCACTGTTATTAGTGACTAGCGCTAACGAGTTACTGCCAAATACCAGGTTCAGTCTTACCCTTTAATTCGGGAAAATCATCTGCAACAAAATTTGGTTCAATACCTGCCTTGCGCTGTGCTTTGTAGTGCTTAATTACCTTTATGGCAATATTTGATAGCAGTAACAACGCGATGAGGTTTACTAAGGCCATCAGCCCCATAGAAGCATCCGCAAGCGCCCAAACAACATCGATTTTTGCTACGGCGCCAAACATCACCATGGCCACGACACACAAACGAAACAGGGGTAAATATTTGCGCTTGTTGTTGGCTAGGAACAAAATATTGGTTTCCGCATAACTGTAATTTGCAATAATGGAAGTGAAGCAAAATAGGATTATTGAACCGGCGATGAATGCACCACCCCAAGCGCCAACGTGAAAGTCTAAGGCGGCAATGGTGATAGCAATACCATCGGCATTACTACCGGTATCACCCGCAAGCAGAATTATCGCGGCTGTTGCAGTACAAATGACTAAGGTGTCGACAAAAACGCCAAACATTTGAATGAAACCCTGTGAAGCAGGATGATTTGGATTAGGTGTCGCACTTGCTGCTATATTTGCTGCGCTACCCATGCCGGCTTCGTTAGAGAATAAACCACGAGCTATGCCCGCTTTCATTGCTTGGGCAATGGCAAAAGCAACAGCGCCGCTTGCTGCTTCTTGCCAACCAAAGGCACTTTTGATGATTAAGCTAAATACAGCGGGTAATTTTTCAATATTCATCAAGACGACGATAAAGGCTACAAGTAAATACGCCAAGGCCATAATAGGTACTAAAACCTCAGACACTTTAGCAACTTTCTTGATGCCACCCATGATCACTAAACCACTGGCTATCGAGATGACAATGCCAACCAGTGTGGCATCAAAGTCAAACACCGCACTCATAGCACCGGTAATGGTATTGGCTTGTACTGCATTAAATACTAGGCCAAAGGCAATAATTAGTAGTACGGCGAACAACATGCCCATCCACTTTTTCCCTAAGCCTTTATGCATGTAATAAGAGGGGCCACCACGAAATTGTCCTTCTTCATCTTTTACTTTATAGACTTGAGCAAGGGTTGATTCGATCATTGATGTTGCCATGCCTAAGAAGGCAATAAGCCACATCCAAAAAATGGCACCGGGGCCACCTGTGGTTAATGCGACGGCAACACCCGCCATATTACCTGCGCCAACACGGGCAGCCATACTGGTACAAAATACTTGGAATGAAGATAAGCCGTCTTTAGCGCCATGACGACTGATTTTCATCAGGCTCATTGCATGACCAAGGTGAGATATTTGAATAAAACCTAAACGTAGGGTGAAAAAGATACCTGCACCGACTAATCCGTAGATAAGTACCGTATCCCATAAAAGCGAATTAATTAAATTGATTAGTGTTTCTAACATAGACTGCTCATATTTCAGGTGAATAATTGGCGTGAATTAATAATAACTCAGGGCTTTGCTAATATAGCCACTATATCGAATGTAGCCGCTATAGCTGGTGTCGCAGGTAATACCGCTGAGTCAGGGCCAAAATTTTTCGCAACTCTACGCTATTATGCCTACTTAGTGTAGTAACACTTTGTCGTTACTATTTAGATTCGCTCATTACATCAGCTAATTTTGGGGGAGGGCTTTGTAAGCTAGCAGTCAAAGCCCTTACTGAAAGGGTAAATGTTTGGCTATAACGCCCAGTATGCATGCTCTAGGCTATCTTCTCGCTCAGGTAAACCGCGTGATAATCGAGGTGAGTGCTGAACCAATACTTCAAAGCTTACACGGTTAGCATATTTGCTGATTTGTGATAACGATGAGTAAGTCATTGCTGGCTGGGAATGTTTACTGGAATCTTGAACATTCATTTTATGATAAACATTTGCGCTTAAGTCATGTAATACAGCGGCAAGGGCAGCATCGCCCGCACCATTGGTATTTTTAATATTATCTGGTCCACCCATATATGGCGCAGTGTGGGTATATATTTTTATCGGATTTTCACAATCCTTTAATAACATTGGTCGTGAAAACTCATAGCGATTAAAATCGGCTATACCACCTGGCAGTAGTGGGTAGTCAGTGACTCTTTTATGTTCGTCATCGACATAACCCGCCATAAATAAACCTTCTGGTCCGGCAGTACAAATAACTAAATCAACCCAGTCTAAACAAGCGTCAGCTGCTTTTAATGGATCATCAATACCTGTTATTGCCTCAGCTTCATCTTCATTCATGGCAAGAATATTGACATGATCTTTGACAAACTTTTGCCAAAACTCAGGCTCTTTTTCAATAAGAAACTTGGTACCTAGCGTTAAAACTACTGGCACACCGGCCTTATTGGCACACTCTACTGCTTTAAAGGTAGCTTGTGTCATGCTATCGCCTTCTTCAGTACGCATTAAATACGAACTAATAACCAAAGCAGCGGCATTACTAATTAAGGATTCATCAATCGATTCAGGTTTTAGCTTATTTATCAAACCGGCATTAATGGCGAAGGTTCTTTCACCGCTATCATCAATTAAGGTAAAACAACGGCCGATTGGGCCATCTACCGGTTGTAAATAGTTTAAATCAACACGAGAAGAAGTATTGCTGACAAAGCGATATGCGTAGTCGCCCACTTGAATGTTTTCTGACATCACCCCTAATAACACCGATCTGTCATCGGCAAGCACAGAGTAATTATGCATAGTATTACCTATGGTACCGCCAGCAAACTCATAGTTGATCAATTGCTCGTTTTTTAAACGTTGGTATAAACGATGCGTAACTTCATCGGGAATTACTTGCGACATACCCCGTTTAAGGGAAAACTCAGTTAAGAACTCATCATCAACTTTGGCTTCAATATCAACAAGGATTTGATCAATACCCACAATATAACTGCGCGCTAATTTAGGCTCTGAACTAACTTTATTGGTGAGTGGGGTCTTATTCTCAACTGGAAAATAATGTTTATGTTGACGACGGCCTGGAAATTTCATTGCGATATTATTCATGAGTTCGGGAAGGGAAATTATAACTTAACAAGCTAACCAACTACCAATAAAAACAGCTAAATTTCGATATTACCGCTCAGCTAGGCTAACAAGGCGAAGTTTTAAGCATAACTAAGGAGCAGGTTGGCTTAGCTCTGGCATGGGTTGCTTAAGTTTCCAGCGGATATTTATTGACTGACTACCTTCGTAAGTTAAACACCTTCACAGAATAATGACTTTTTAGTCAATGTACTCTCAATCTAGGCCATCTTAATATGCTTTTTGGGGTAGCGAAGATGTATTTTAGTTGGGTTTTAGCCGCTTGGCACTCAGTATTTTGATAGACAATATGCTAAGTGAAAAGCGAAATTATACGGCTATATTTACGTCTTATATGAGACGGTTATGATTTAAAACTGGTCGACTCCCGTTTAACAAGTCTAGGAATGTATTTATAGTTAGTTGAATTATTCGCTGCTACTTGTTTGGCTATTAACTCAAGGCCGATGTTGGCGGCTTGCATGGCCATTTCTTCAATAGGATAGTTGAGCGTAGTCAATTTTGGTCTTGAATAGCTTGAAAGTAAGACATCATCAAAACCGAGTACTGAAATATCTGATGGTACTTTATAACCATTGTCTTCTAGGGTCGAAATTGCTCCTATTGCCATGGCATCGTTATAAACAAACAAGGCAGAAAAACGCTTGCCTGAGGCCAGTAGTTTTTGCGTAGCCATTTCACCACCTTGCAGGGTCGGTTCGCCATATTCGATAAGATCTTCTGCAATATCGACTCCAGCTAAGGCTAGTTCGTTTTGAAAGCCTTGTAGGCGGAGTAGCGGATCGTCTATTTGATGTTTACTGGAAATACAGGCAAAGCTTTGATGATTTAATGCCAGTAGGTGACGCGCGGCGATTTTACCGCCCTCGAGATTATCTAACCAAACACAGCGCTGTGCTATTTCTTCAATATAACGGTCAATAAGTACTAAGCCAGGGACTTTACTCGCCAATTCAATTAAGACATGGTCCGATAGTTTTTTGCTATGTACCACCATCACATCACATCGCCTTTCAATCAATAGATTGATGGCCTGAATTTCTGTTTCTGCACTTACCAATCCGGTACTTAATAATAATTGCCTATTGTTTTGCCGGGCTACTTGCTCAACACCGTGAGCTAATGAAGCAAAAAAGGGGTCGATTAGCGCGGGAATAACGACACCTAAGATTGTGCTCTTTTGCGTGACTAAAGCACGTGCATTGGCATTAGGGCTGTAGTTTAAGTCGTTCATGACCTTAGTTACATTCTCAATTGTCTTTTTACTGACTTTAGGGCCATTGTTTAATACGCGAGAAACGGATGCCACTGAAACACCAGCGAGACGTGCTACGTCTTTTATTGTTGCCATAGGGTAAATGTTTACATTATTGAGTTTAGTTAAATACCCAGTGAATATACACTAATCAATGGTCAGCCATCAAGATTAGCCTTATTAAAGTAAGTTCTTGCACAAAAAAGGGTAAACGTTTACCCTTTGTTTTTTAGTTTAAATAATTCACCGTAAAAATATTATGACTATCGAATTTGATCCTACCGAACATCCTCATAGAAGATATAACCCACTTATTGACGAATGGGTATTGGTTTCTCCTCACCGAGCAAAGCGACCTTGGCAGGGGCAGGTAGAGCAAGTTGATGAGCCGCAAAAGTCTGCCTATGACAAAGACTGTTTTTTATGTGCTGGTAATACTCGCATAAACGGTGAAGTAAACGATGACTATAAAGATACTTTTGTTTTTACTAATGATTTTGCTGCGATAAAGCAAGACACGCCAATAGTGAGCAGTGATGACCCATTATTTAAAATGGCAACAGAGCAAGGCGAAAGTCGTGTTATCTGTTTTTCAGCGGATCATAGCAAAACCATACCTGAGCTATCGGTTAATGAAATTTCTTGCGTGGTAAATACTTGGCAAAGTCAATGTGAAGAATTAGGCAGAAACTATACCTCGGTGCAAGTCTTTGAAAATAAAGGCAGTGTTATGGGCTGCTCAAATCCACATCCCCATGGGCAAGTTTGGGCGCAACAGCAAATACCGACCTTGGTAATGAAAAAGCAAAAGGCGCAGCAGGCTTATTTTCAGCAACATGGCAGTAATTTATTGCAAGACTATGTTGTTAGAGAGCTCAAAAATAAAGAACGTATTGTGGTAATAAATGATGACTGGTTAGTGGTGGTGCCGTATTGGGCTGCTTGGCCATTTGAAACTTTAGTGTTACCACGCTTTGCTGTGTCACGTATTACTGAGCTTAATGAATCACAAAAGTTATCACTCGCGGATATCCTCAAGAAAATCACCATCAAGTATGACAATTTATTTAATTGCTCTTTCCCTTATTCAATGGGCTGGCACGGGGCACCTTTTGATAATCAACAACATGATGAATGGACTTTGCATGCTAGCTTTTTTCCGCCACTGTTAAGGTCTGCCACTGTGCGTAAATTTATGGTCGGATATGAAATGATGGCAGAAGCACAGCGCGACCTTACCGCCGAGCAAGCTGCACAAAGGTTGCGTGATTTGTCTGATGTTCATTATAAGGAGCAAAGTTAATGCCAAAAAATGTGCTTAAACATGCGCCTCAAAGTGTTTTGGAATCCCAAGATGATGAGCAACAAGCATTTGCCCAGCAATTATTGGTCAAGAAATTATTTGTAGCGCAATTTCAAAGCGCTGTTGAGCTAGTTTGCCATGCGCCAGGTCGAGTTAATTTAATTGGCGATCATACCGATTACAATGACGGTTTTGTCCTGCCGGCGGCGATTAATTTCGGAACGACTATTGCGGCATCGAGGCGTGAAGACAAGATAGTAAAAGTGTATGCCCATGATTGTGACCAACAAATCAATGAGTTTAGCCTTGATGATATTAGCTTTGATCAACAAATGATGTGGAGCAATTATGTTAGAGGTACGTTACAAGCGCTAATGAAGAAATACCCTGAAATTAAAGGGGCTAATTTAGTGGTTACCGGTAATGTTCCGCAAGGTGCTGGTTTAAGCTCTTCTGCCAGTTTTGAGATTGCCATCTTAAAAGCCTTTACCCAGCTTTACCACTTGGACTTAAATGGCATCAATGCCGCGCTCATTGGCCAGCAAGCAGAGAATGATTTTGTTGGTTGTAACTGCGGCATTATGGATCAACTTATCTCGGCCATGGGACAGCAAGGTCATGCCATGCTACTAGATTGTAAAGATTTGTCCTTTGAAGAGGCAGCGATTCCTGATGATTTAACACTGTTTATTGTTAATTCTAATGTAAAGCGTGGCTTGGTTGATAGTGAATACAACTTAAGACGTCAGCAATGTGAGCAAGTGGCTAATCATTTTGGTAAATCGGCTTTACGGGAAGTGACCATGGCGCAGCTTAATACTGCTAAAGAGCAACTTGAGCCAGTATTATTTAAGCGTGCTCGACATGTGATTAGTGAGAATGAACGGGCACTTAACACTTTGAAAGCATTGAACAGCAATGATATGGCGGCAATTAGTTTGGCGATGAAAGAGTCTCATATTTCTTTGCGTGATGACTTTGAAGTCACAACTAAGGAAATAGATGGCCTAGTCGACATCATCGGCAGTGTCTTAGGTATTGATGGCGGTGTTCGAATGACCGGTGGCGGCTTTGGCGGCTGTGTGGTCGCTTTAGTGCCTAATCATTTAGTGGCTAAGGTAACGGGTGTTATCAATAGTAAATATCAGCAAGCATTTGGCTTGAGTCCAAGCATATATCACTGCAGTGCCTCACAAGGTGCGTTTAGATAACTTGCAGCAGTGATTTTTGGCTTAAGAGAGCAGCAGGCTTAAATGAACAATGAACTCAAAAAAATAATATAACAATAAGGTGAACAAGCGATGGAATTTACAAATAAATTGGGGACCATAGATAGCACAATCTTTATTGTCTATGTTATAGGGTTGCTGTGTCTAGCCTTGTGGATTTCTCGTAGTGAGAAAAAAGAAGGTGCAAATACCGAAGATTACTTTTTAGCCAGTAAATCATTACCTTGGTGGGCAATTGGAGCTTCATTAATTGCTGCCAATATTTCTGCTGAGCAAATTATTGGTATGTCTGGCTCGGGTTACGCCATTGGTTTAGCCATAGCCTCTTATGAGTGGATGGCCGCGATTACCTTAGTATTAGTGGGTAAATATATGTTGCCTATTTTCTTGGAAAATAAAATATTCACTATGCCACAATACCTTGAACAACGCTTTGATAACAAAGTAAAAACCACCATGGCTATATTTTGGCTGGCGGTTTATACCTTTGTTAACTTAACTGCAGTGTTATGGCTAGGTGGTATGGCCATTGAAACGGTTGCTGGCGTCGATTGGATGTTCGGCATGATATTTTTAGCCGTTTTTTCAGTGGCTTACTCTTTATACGGTGGCCTTAAAGCCGTCGCTTTTACCGACATATTACAAGTAGTGTTATTAGTGTTTGGCGGCCTATTGCTCAGCTATTTAGCTTTAGATGCCGTTTCAGATGGCCAAGGTGTTTTAGCCGGTTTTGGTATTCTTACTGAACAAATGCCTGAGCATTTTGACATGATCTTAAGTCCGGAAAATGAACATTATATGAGCCTGCCTGGCATCTCGGTATTACTTGGTGGTATGTGGGTAATGAATTTTAGTTATTGGGGCTTTAACCAGTATATTATTCAGCGCGCTTTAGCGGCTAAAGATCTTAAAGAAGCACAAAAAGGTATCGCTTTTGCTGCTTATCTTAAATTGTTAATGCCAGTTATTGTGGTATTGCCAGGTATTGCCGCAGTGGTACTTTATCCGACACTAACCACACCAGATCAAGCTTATCCATCAATGATGGCAATGTTGCCTGTTGGCATTAAAGGTTTAGTCTTTGCAGCTTTAGTCGCGGCTATCGTATCTTCACTGGCCTCAATGACTAATAGTATTTCGACCATCTTTACCATGGATATTTATAGCCAGTTTAAGCCGAACGAAAGCCAACGTCACTATGTACATATTGGCCGTATTGCTGCGTTAGTTTCACTGTGTATTGCTTTACTTGTTGCTCAGCCACTATTGGGTAAGTTTGACCAAGCGTTCCAATATATCCAAGAATTTACTGGCTTCTTTACTCCTGGCATAGTGGTGATATTTGTTATGGGTATGTTCTGGAAACGCGCTACTTCAATGGGCGCATTATCAGCAGCCTTGGGTTCAGCGGTATTTTCGCTAGTGCTTAAGTTTGCTTGGCCTGAATTGCCCTTTATGGACCGAGTTGGCTTAGTATTTTTATTGTGTTTAGCGCTTTGTTACTTAGTCTCTAAGGCGGGTAAGCCCAATACTAGTGATAGCAGTGTGAGTTTAGAGCAAGTGAGCTTTGCAACGGCTAAGTCATTTAATGTCGCTGCCGTAGGTGTCGTTCTTATCCTTACCGCTTTATACGCCACTTGGTGGTAAGGAAAGTAGTTCTTTAAGCAGTAAGTAAATGAAGGTTAATTGCCAGCTATTGCTAATACAATTAATAAGCAATTGACCTTTGCTATTTTCAATGGAGACAAACATGCAAGTACAAGTTATCAATAGACCTTTACGGTTTGAACTCTCTCATCAAAGTGTTGAGGGGGTAATTTAATGGTTCAATTGGTTACAGAGCTGGAATCAATAGAGCACCAATCAACAGAGTTGCAATCAATCATACTCACCAATGACTATGGCATGTCAGTTGAAATCATTAATTTTGGTGCTCGAATTAAGTCAATTAAATTTCCTGTAAACGGTGTGCCAACAGAAATGATATTGGGTTATGCAGCACCACAAGAGTATATAGATGATGAGTTTTATTTAGGTGCGACCTGCGGCAGAGTCTGCAATCGTATTGCTGGCGGCAAGTTTGAACTTGCTGGTCGTCAATATCAGTTAGCCTTAAATGATGGTGAAAACTGTTTACACGGCGGGCCGGATAATATCTCTTTACGTTATTGGCAAGTATGTAAGCGAACACTAACTAATAGTTCGGTTACTTTATCTCTCGTTTCCCCAAACGGTGACCAAGGTTTTCCTGGAAACCTTGAGTTGACTGTTAGTTATCAATTAAACGCGGATAATAAACTAAGCATACAATACTCGGCCAATACTGACTTAGCTACACCTGTTAATTTGACCAACCATGCTTATTTTAATTTGGGTGAAAAAGACTGCCAATCACTCTATTTACAAATGATGTCATCGGCAATTCTTGAAACTGACGCGGCTAATATACCCACAGGTAAAGTCCTATCAGTAGCAGAGACCGATTATAATTTTAGAGAGCCGGTTTCTATCGGCTATCGACAGCAGCTTACTGAAGATAAATCGCTGCAAGAAAAAAATGGTTTTGACCACTGTTTTATTTTGGATAATAGCCCTGACGAGCAGCCGAAAGCAATTCTTACTTCGCTAGAAAACCAAGTTAGCTTGTCTGTTTATACCAACCAAGCGGCAATACAGCTTTATACTGGTTATTATTTAACTGGCCAGTTCAGCGCCTACCAAGGGCTGTGCCTAGAAGCACAGAATTATACCGATGCGGATAACAACAAGCACTTTCCCAGTAATATCTTAAAGCCAAACCAACAATATAACCGAAAAATAAGTTATAAATTTGAGTCGATAAATTAGTTGAATACTTGGCTGCTAAATCTGATGTAAGCTATTATGCCTAAATGATGGATACTGCTGTTGACTAGATCTAGGGAAGACAAGTCTTCCATGGGCACTATTAAGTTTAACTAGAATATTAAAAGGCCGATACCTTAAGTATCGGCCTTTTTGCGTTATAGCTTTACTGAGCCATTGAATATAGAAAAGCATTGCTCATAAATGAGTACCTGTTCTTTAATTCGCTATTCTTGCTTCATTAGCTGTTCAGCAGAAGGCTTAACTTTAACAGCACTGTCCACTTTTATAATAGGGATGAGTGCGGCAATCTTATTTTTGTTAGCTAATGTAAGTATCCTACGTACTTCAGACTTCAGCTATTGACGCTTGCGCTACGGCAAGATCATTTTCAATGGTTGATCCTGAAACACCAACAGCGGCAATTATTTCACCGTGAGCATTGTTAATTGGCAGGCCACCAGCAAAGGTTATTAAGCCGTTATTAGATTGTTCTATCTGATATAGGGCGCCACCGGGTTGTGATTTTTCTCCCAGTAAATGACATGGCTTAGCAAATAAAGCCGACGTTTTTGCTTTTTTCATCGCGATATCTATTGCCCCAAGTAGTGCGCCATCCATACGTTTAAAGTTAATCAAATAACCCGCACTATCAACAATCGCGATGTTAACCATAATATTAAGCTGCTCAGCCTTGTTTATTGCCTTATTTATAACGTATTCGGTTTGTTCTAGTGTCAAAGTCTTCATTGTTTGTGTCAGTAGTAAAAAAACAATATGTATATTGTATTCACTTATGTGAGGTATTTATATAATCTTTTGCTAAAGGTACAGCAATATTAAGCGGTTAATAACATTACGGCGTAGTTTGATCACTGCCAGAGCATAGTTTTATCGATTTCACTAACTGAGGAGAACATAAATACGCTAAAATAGGAGCTATTATTTTATCTTTGAGCCCTTTACGTCAATGACCTCTGAATTAACGACCTCTTCCACAACGCCTGCCAACACTTTTGCTGAGCTGGGCCTGATTTCACCCTTATTAGCTCGATTAACTGAGCTGGAATATCAGCAGCCAACGCCCATTCAAGCGCAGGCTATTCCAAGTGTATTAGCGGGACGTGATTTAATTGGCGGGGCAAATACCGGCTCAGGTAAAACTGCTACTTTTGCCTTACCACTGTTGCAGCAGCTTTCTAAGCAACCAGGTGTAGTAAAATCATCAGCGAGTAAAGGCACTCATAGCAGTAAGGGGAACTATGTTGCGGGCCTGATTTTAGTACCTACCCGTGAGTTAGCTAAGCAAGTTGCCGACAGCATTAAATCTTATGCGGTGCATTTTAACGGCGCAATTAAAACTGTCGCTGTTTTTGGTGGTGTTTCAGTTAATACACAAATGCTGGCATTACGTGGCGGCACCGATATTTTAGTAGCGACGCCGGGTCGATTACTCGATTTAATTTCAAGTAATGCCATTAAGCTCGATAGAGTGCAAACCTTAGTGCTTGATGAAGCTGACCGTATGTTAAGCCTAGGCTTTACTGAAGAGCTAGCTGCGTTGTTGGCGTTGTTGCCAAAGAAAAAGCAAACCTTATTATTTTCCGCAACCTTTCCTGAGCAAGTACAGACATTAACTCAAGAATTGCTTAACAATCCTGTTGAAATACAATTACAAAGTGCTGACAGCAGTACCTTAGTACAACGTGTTTTTACCGTTAATAAAGGCGAAAAAACAGCGCTGTTAGAGCACTTAATCAAGCAACATAAATGGCGACAAACACTTGTTTTTGTTAATGCCAGAAACCATTGTGAGCATTTAGCTGAAAAACTCGCTAAACGTGATATCACTGCAGAAGTGTTTCATGGGGATAAAGGCCAGGGCGAACGTACTCGTGTACTTGAAGGCTTTAAAGCTGGCGAGATCGACGTGTTAATTGCCACTGATATTGCTGCTCGTGGTTTAGACATTGAAAAACTACCTGTGGTAATCAATTTTAACTTACCGAGAAGCCCATCAGACTACATGCATCGTATTGGTCGAAGTGGTCGTGCTGGTGAAGTGGGCTTAGCAATATCGCTTATCGATTACGAAGATTATCATCATTTCAAAGTCATCGAGAAGAAGAATAAAATTCGCCTTGAACGTGAACAAGTAGAGGGTTTTGAAGTCGATGAAGAGATCACTGCAGAACTTTTAGAAGCAATGAAACCGGTAGCCGCACCTGAAGGCTCCGGCAAGAAAAAACGCAAAAAGAAAAAGTCAGTAAATGCCGATATCTGGGCTGGATATACTAAACCAGAATAATTTCCTTCATATTGACTAATTTCGCGATTTAAGCGGTTTTTAAGCTAATCATATTTAGCTTAAAAACCGTTTTTTTATGGCACTTAGTGGGCGGTAACTTTTGATACCATGCCTTCGAGACTACACATTCAATACTATCCTTCAACACGACACCTTTAACATATCACCTTCGACACGACCCCTTTATAATACCGAACGTTAGGCTTAATAGCTTATGTTGAACACTTTAGCTTCTACATCTTTGCTAAGCTTTTATGCTGCGATACGTTTATTACGTGCTTCTACTTTTGCTAACCAGATTAGTGGTGCAATGATAAGGATGGTGCCGACTAACATGGTTAAATCGGGCACTTCATCAAACCAAATAACACCTACTGCGACAGCACATAACAAACCACTGTATTCAGCGCTGGCAATTTTACTGACTTGACCAGAGCGGTAAGCAATAATACAAATACCCGCATAAATTAAAATAAAGCTGCTTGATCCCGCTGCAGTAATCATAGGGGCAAAGTCCCAAGGTTTTCCTTCCCAAACCGCCAGTGAAAATGCGACTGGAATACCCACTATATTTGTCATCATTAATGTTTGAAATACATTTTGCTTTTTGGGTAGCTTTCTAATTAATAAGTTATTAATCGCCATAGTGATCGCAACAATAAATGCCGCTATTGCTGCCCAATCAATGTAAGTTGGTCTGATCACTACTAATACGCCAATGAAACCTAAAATAGCGACAGTTATCGCCTGCTTTGACAGTTGCTCTTTGAAAATAATCAAAGCGAATGGCAGCATTAATAAAGGCGCGGCATAAAAAATAGCGTTTGCGGTTGCTAATGGCATGGCACTGATGGCAAATACCATAAAAATAGCACCAAGCAACCAAATATGACCACGTAGAATATGCCATTTTAAGCCAGGTAATAGTGGTGCTCTAGTGGCAAAAAAACATAACGGTAATAAGATGGCAACGGCGCTAATTTGACGAAATAAGACAAATTGATAAACGGCAACATCTTGCGATAAGGTTTTGATTAAGGCATCAGAAAATACCGCAATTAAGTTACCTATTACCAATAAGGTCATAGCGGTTCCGACAGATAATTTTGGCATTGTGATGCTCCTCTTTCTAAATAACAAATAACGATTAATGAAGCAGATCATATGGCAAAGCTATGTATTATGTATAATGATTAAAATACATTTACTATTAGCTGAGTTAATAATGAAATTACCACCATTACGTGCGTTACAGTGTTTTGAGGCGGTAGCCCGACTTAACAGCTTTTCAAAAGCCGCAGATCAACTTAATGTCACGCAAAGTGCGGTAAGCCACCAAGTTAAATTATTAGAAGAATACTTAGGTGAGCAGATGTTTAGTCGCCACGGTCGCTCGTTTGTCTTGAGTGAAGTTGGAGAGCGTTATTTTGAAGAGATCAGCCATTCATTAAGTAATGTGGCTAATGCTAGTCAGCTAATTAGGGAAGGGCAGTCGGGTAAAATACGTTTGGCTTTGTATAGCTCGGTTGCGGTTAAGTGGCTTATTCCTCGCTTAGACGATTTACGCCAACAGTATCCTGAAATTGAACTATCACTCAATATGATGGCTGATGAGCCTAAGTGCAGCGATCAAGTCGCAGATTGCTTTATTACAGTTGCTCCGCCAAAAAATAATTTTGTCGTGGAGTTTTTATATGCAGAGCGTTTGTATCCCGTCTGCGGCAATAAAATATGGCAGAAAATAAAAGATAAACCCTTGCCTGAAGCTATGTGGCAATATCCGCTATTGTCAGTGCAAAATTTATTTCCTGGAGCAGAGCTCGGCGAAGATTGGCGTCAATGGTGTCGACATGGCGGCTATGAATTACCAAAAACCGCGACAATGAATCATTTTAGCCATATGTTACTCGCTGCCGAAGCCGCACGTTATGATCAAGGCATTACCTTGATGAATCATTATTTGATGTCTGATCAAGACCGACAACAAAACTTTGTGCGTATTCCCTTGCATGAAGTGCATACCGGCGATAATTTCTATTTTGTCTATAAAAAGTCACGTGCCAAACAAGCTGATATTGTTAAGTTGGGTCGTTGGTTGAAGCAGCAATGTTTAGAGTAAAAATAAATCAGGCGGATTGATCGCAATTAACATTAGCAAGACACGCAGTGCGGAATATTTTTGCTGGTATGGTTGTAAATTATAGCCAAGATGTTTATCAATTATGAAAAGCCGCTTTGAAGAAACGCAGTAAATTAATATTGAACTCGCCAGGTTTAATACAGCAATCAATCTGATCTTTATGCTTAGTTTGGCTAAGGTCTAACTCTTCCATGGCAATAGCTTGATTAAGTCTAGTGTTATAAAACACGCGGACAAACGGTAGTAATGGCTGGCTTTTATTTAAACGACTTATCAGGCCAAGCTTGCCACTGGTTAGTTTTACTAATGTTCCTATTGGGTAGATGCCAAGGCAGTTTACAAATTGTTCAACCAAGGTATTATCATAACTATCTGGTGCATCTTTCATTAAAATTTTAAAAGCTTTGATTGGATGCATACCGACTTTATAAACTCGTTCTGCCGTCATAGCATCATAACTATCAACAATGGCTATCATACGTCCTACTTGGCTGATTTGTTGTTCAGTTAGTTGTTTTGGATAGCCTTTACCATCAAGTCGCTCATGATGTTGCTGTACTACCTCTATTACGAGTTCTGGTAAGTCTGGACTTTCTTTTAGTACCTCTAAACCTAAGTCAACATGGCTTTTCATCACTTCATACTCTTGAGGTGTGAGTTTGCCTGGTTTGTGTAATATTTCTGGCGGCACTAATACCTTACCGATATCATGCAAAAAGGCTCCGAGAGCCAGATTTTCAATAATCTCACGGTCAAAGGCTAAATGTTTAGCAAATAAAGTCATTAAGATGGAAACATTGAGCGAATGTTCTACTAAGTATTCATCTTTAATGCGTAGGCGTGTCATGCAAGCTAAGGCATCTTGATTTCGAAATATGGAGTCGACAATGGCATCGGTAGACTCTTTAGCTTCTAATACATTAATGGTTTTGTGTTCGGTAAGGCTGTTAAGAATTTTATGCTGTAGGCTTTTGGCGTCATCATAGAGTTTACTAGCCTTGGTCATCTCTTGATCTAATGAAATCCCGTTAGTGGATTTTTTAGCCTTGGTTGGCGCTATTTTTCCCTTAATTTCGGGCAGGATTTTATCTGTTTTTTCTGCTTTTTTTTGCCTACTGGGGTCTACGGTTAAGTGAGTAATCCCCGCCTTAATCAGTTTTTGGATATTTTCTTTAGAACTTATATAGCCTTCAGATTTTACGTTGACTGATTTACCTTTGGTGCGCACAGACAAAACATACATGCCAGGCTCAAGTTGATTAACGGTTATTTTCTGGTTAGAGGACTCTTCATTTTTGCTCATAAGGTTTTGCTCATAAGGTTTTGCTCATAAGAAGTAGCTCACATCAGTAGTTTAACCATTAAAGTTGCAGCTAAACTAAACGAAAAATAGCAAGCAGTATAAGAGAACTTTACTTGCGTTTTTTTATTAAAATAGTATCCGTAAAAGTAAAAAGGGCGGCCTTGTTGATATCCTACCCTACTTAAACTTATCATAGTTTGCTTAGTCAAAATCTAGCGGTACTCTTTTATGGTGTAAATTTTGTGGCAGTGGCTTATAAATCGATATCAATGCCATAGGAGATGAATACTCTCATGTCATCATCGGATAAGTCGGTTTTACTGACGCCAAAGGTAAAGCCAGACTTACTTAAACTGGCACTATAATCGATAAAACTTTCACCCGCGTAAAATTCATCAGTACCAGTGCCAATGTGTAAGGTCAGGCCAATCTCAGATGCCAATTCAAAACTTACATCACCCGATATATAGGAATCATCGGCAAAATCAGCACCTTCAGCCTCGGCGAGTACCGCATAACTTAACGAAAAAACGCTATAAGATAAGCTGGCGCTAATTTCACTGAAATCTACGTCATCTCTACTGTCAGGGTAAGCATAATAAATTAACCCAAGGTCATAACCCAAGCCATTTATTTCTCCAGCAAAACCGCCATAGAAGTCCAGTTCATAGCTCATCTCTGGAGCCCAGTCAGCATTAGAAACCCAAGTGCCGGCATAAAAACCTGAGTCTGAGGTATAATCTATACCGCCAGATACGGCTGATTGACCATTGGTTTGCTCTAGACCTCGCCAAAGATAGTTATTGGTTACGGCAACATTGGCAGATAGACCATCAACCGCATAAACGTTACTACTAAATAAAAATGCAGTTAATATTGAACAGCTAAAACATATTGCTAAGAAAGAGTTCTTCATATTTTATCTCCTGAAGCATTAATAGTTGTACTTGAGTGTTTTAAGTACATTAAATCATAGGGTTATTTTATAGCCAGTGTGGTAAGTATAGCTATAAGCTAAATTCTCGCATTTTTTCTTCAAGGTTCCTGACCAGAGTGCTGAGGTTTTTAACATCTTCTCTACTTAAATTAGCTTTATCGGAAATATTATGAGAATTATCAGCTATCTCGGTAACATTTTGGTTAATCTCGTTGACTACCATGCTTTGCTCTTCAGATGCGGTAGCAATTTGAATGTTCATATCACTTAGTTGCTCAACCAGTGCCAATATGTCCGTGATGATGTGGCGGTTTTTCTGACAAGAGTCAATGCTATGATTAGTCATTTCACTGGAAGAGCTGACTATTTTCACCGTACTTTGTGTTTCTTGTTGTAAGGAGTTTATTTTCTCTCGAATGTCTTCAGTGGATTGTTGTGTTCGACTTGCCAATGTTCTCACTTCATCGGCAACAACGGCAAAGCCACGTCCTTGCTCGCCAGCTCTAGCCGCTTCGATGGCCGCATTTAGGGCTAATAAATTTGTTTGTTCTGCAATTGATTGGATAACATCTAAAACAGAGCCGATAGATAAGCTTTCATCGGCGAGCTTTTCGATAGAGCTTGAAGCCGATGACATTTGTTGATTTAACTCATCCATATCATGTTCTAAGTTTTCAGCAGAATTATTGCTCTCAATGCATTTATCACTGGTTTCTTTCACTGTATTGGCTGCATCTGCAGCATTGCGAGCCACCTCCTTGATAGTCGCAAGTAATTGGTTCGTGGCCACTGCCATGCTATCAGCATTATCGGTCTGACTTTGAGTTTGGCTCGTTGTCTCATCCATATTAATTAACATTTTTTCAGTCGACTCAAGTAGGGTTTCGGATAACTGTTCGACGCAGTGGAGAATATCTCTTATTTCACTGATTAAATGATTAAATGAATTGGCTAAACCAAGTAGTTCATCATTACCGCTGTATTCAACGCTATGACTTAAGTCTTTATTTTTACTTATTTTATTTACTTGGCCAATAAAGTTGTTGATGGGGTTAGATATACCGCGTCCAACCATAAAACCGGATATTAGTGTCAGAGGGATCAATATCACCATAATGACGCTAATAATAAGCCAGATGCTATTCAGCATATCTTCTCTATCTTTCATTGCTTCAGCAACATCAATTTCACTTAATATTGCCCAATCAACACCTTCGATATTCAGCGGGGCAAAAGCTGATAAAACTTCTACGTTGCGGTAGTCTGTAATATGTTTAATGCCGCTTTGTCCTGATAATGCCGCATTGGCACTTTCGGTTGCTACTTCTTGTAAGCCGATGCCAGAGTCACTGGCAATTATTTTATCAAGGGTTGCTTTATTTGTGCCCACAGATTCTAGCGCACTGATATAGCCTTTTTTATCTTCAATCAGAAAACGGCTTTGACTTCTAAGTAAGTGGTCATCACCAATAAGGTAGGTTTCTCCTGAACTCCCCAACCCCACTTTTTGCCATTGTTTGTCATAAGTCATTAAATTATTGATCTTAGCTATTGGCATTTGAAAAATTAATATACCAATCTTTTCTCCTGAATCTGAAAATATGGGGGAAGAGATAAAAGCCGCAGCGGCATGGTATGAAGGGAAGTAAGGTTTGAAATCGATTAAAAAGCTAGCGTTTTTATTTGTACTACTATTTGCTGCGTTAAAAGCTTTAGCAAGACCTGTATTTTTGTACGGACCTGACAACAGTGAGGTGGCAAAATCAAGCTCTTTAAAGACAGAGTAAATGACAAAACCGGTATCAGGTTCAACTAAAAATATATCGTAATAACCAAAAGCATTTAAGTATTGGTCTAAGTGTTCATGATATTTCTTGTGTAACAGGCTGTACTTTGAACCATCATCCGCAAAGACTAAGCCATTTTTACTGCCCAACGGGTTAGGGTTAGCACTGATGTAAGCATGTTGTATTGATTTGGTATTTTGGTTTAGCTGCTGATATTTTTCGATAGAACTTAATGAAGAAGAGGGGTTTTGGTTCTTGTATTCAGGGTCAAATTCATTACGATAATAGCCTTTAATCTTATCGTTATCTCGCAGTGAGGTTTGACTATCGTAATTAAAAAAAGGCTCAGGTAGTTGCTGCATCATATCGATAATCATGCCGTCATTGGAGTAAGTAATGACTTCTTTTGTTATGGTTTTAAAGTAATTTTCAATTTGAGTTTTTTGAATTTCTCTAATAGCAACGAGCTGGCTAAATGCTCTTTTCTCCATTGCTGTTGCTGCAATGGAGGTTGCTTGCCAACCAACTAAGCCACCTGCTGTTATGATACCAATGGCAGATAATACCACTGACGCTAAAATAATCTTGTTGGATATTTTCATTGGAACCGCTCATTAAAAGCAAACCATAATATCTAGTTTAGTACTTTTCCTTATTGTTGTATCTTTTTTGAACAGCTGAGGAGTGGCTGTTTAACTTGGTAAGTATGCTTACTATGAAATTAAAAGCTAACTTAGGATAAGTACTAATTTACCGGTAAGTTATTGACACTGTTTACGGCTCACATTGCATACTAAAGTTAGTTAACCATACTAGGGGAGAAAACATCATATCGAGTTCTGCTTTGACCAGTTGATGATCATGGTTAGCTGAAAACCATAAGACGATACTTTCATGTTCGCCCACTTCAATCACTTTTATAGTGGTTAGCTTGCCCCATTTTTTATGTTCAATAACTTCAAAACCAGCCACTTCAAAGTGATAAGTATCAATTCGGCTACTGGCTTGTCGAGAGAGGGTAAAGCGCTGTATTCCTTGCAGTAAATTCAGCCTAATTTGTGTGCCTAAGGTATCAATATCATATAAGGGATAGTGATCTACTTTATAATGAGAAATCTCAGTATCTAAAGTGACCCTAGATTTCAGGCCATTATCAGCAATAACCGCATGCATATCTCTTTTTTTTAGTCCGGTGATCTTTTGTGAAAATCCAGGGGTTAAAAAATGTTTATACAGAGGCGAGTATTGCATGGTCGTTTTTTGTTGATAAGTTGAGTCAAGCCAAAGATAACTCACTTCACTGAATGAGGTCACGATTGCTTCAGGCAATGCCGTGTTTTTATGCCATTTTATCGTTCGCTGTAAATAACCGACATTACTGCCTAGAAAATAAATATCATATTCAAAGTTTTTTTCACATTGATGTAGGCCATTTAATTCTGCCGTGGTTAACTCATTCATTTCAACAGCAGCTAATTTCGGCATAAATGCCAATATGCACCAGCTTAATAGCGTTAACATTTTTAATGTTTTCTTGCTGAAGATGGTTAATCCGGTCAATTCAATCACCATTGTTTGTTAGCTGCGTGGAATAAATAAAGTAATGTGGTCAGCACGGCAATATTTGCCACCACAGTTAACCTATATCTTATTTGAAAGGTTTTTTTTCTATTTTTATGCTTTAGCCATTGCTGTGCTACAGCGGCACCGGGCCAACCCCCTAACAATGACAGAAAGTGCAGGGTTGATTCTTTGATACGCCAATAGTCATTTTTTGCTTTGTACTTATCAACCAGGTAAAACAAAAAGCTAAGCACATTGAGGCTTATGATAAATATGAAAAGCATCGTTGGGATATATTGATTAAAAGATAAAGCAGCTAAAGCTAACAGGTAAGTAACACTTAAAAAAATTGCCAACACTTAATACTAGCTCCATTGATGTTTAGTTATTACTTAGTTCTCATCTACTTTTGTTTAAGTGACCAGCTACCTAGACACCGTTACTTATACGCAGATTAGTTAAAAGTGATGATGATATTGTCAATTGTATTTAATTACTCGGGTAATAACTAGGGCAGGTGGAGTTATTGTCACAAGGTAGTAATGCTAACTTTACGTCATTTTAAAACGCCCCTGCCTTTAAACAATAATACCATTTTTCATTTAGCTCGCTAGTGGTGCTACTTGTGAACAGTGCTGTTTAATTTAGAGCACAAGTGTTCAAATATATGATAAATACGTTGCTAAAAGGTATCGATTCAACTAATTTTTAAGTAAGGGAATAATTAAGGTTATTATCTAAGTTAATAAGGATATTTACTGAAGCTCTTGTTATTTAGATGCTTGATACTTAGGAGGAAATGATGAAACTAATTAAAAAAATTTTGGTGGTTATGGACTCTAGTTCTGATCACCAACCAGCATTAGTTCAAGCCATTAATATTGCTAAGAAAACCTTAGCAAGTATCGAACTTTTATTGGTCGCTTATAATAGTGAGTTTGTTAGTCATTGGAACTTTAATCAAGCACAATCAGCGGCTTTGCAAAAAGAGTATTTGGCGTCTAAATTACGTTGGTTAGAAACCTATTTACCAGAAGTGAAACCCCTTGGCATAGAGGTTTACATGGATGTTGTTTGGCATACCGATGTTAGTTGCGCCGTGTTGGCCAAAATCGAAAGTAATGGTGCATCATTGGTGATTAAATCAACCAAGCAAAACTCGACTATCAATAAAATATTTTTTACCCCCTGTGATTGGCAATTGCTAGAGCATTGTCCCGTGCCTTTATTATTAACTAAAAATATTAGCGACTATTCATATCGTAAGGTTATGGCGGCAGTTGATCCGGAAAGAAGCCATAATAAAGCCGAAAAGTTAGATGCTGAGATCATACAAGCAACATTAGCAATGGCTGAGTTATTCAAGGGCCAAGCCCATGTTTGTCATTGTTATCAGCCAATAGGCATAGAGTTATGGCAAGGTATGAGTTCAGTTGGTATGGACCATAGTTTAATTAACGGTGACTTTCATGAATATAGTGATGCAATTAAGCACCACCACCAAGTAGCCTTTAAGGCGTTATTGCGCGACTACGCCTTTGATGAGCAGTCGACTCACCTTGTTGCTGGCTCTGCCGAGTTTGAATTACCTGAGTTGGTTAACACTCAGCAAGTAGATTTATTAGTGATGGGCATGGCTAATAATGGTAAATTTATTGGTAATACCGTGGAAAAAATACTCGATAATGTCGGTTGTGATATTTTATCGCTGAAATGTTAAAGAAATACTTATTGTCAATCCCCAGTTACTTAGTCGTTATGATATAGTTTTACACTCGGTAAAAATAAATGTTTACTTTTTCAACAAAGCATTGTAAATTGGCCTCGTTGTTTAGCATTCCTCTGTTAAACAAGTTTAATCCTCAGTGATTTTTCGTGTTTTGTCTTTCCCTTTCACAGTCAGCCAACACCTTATAAAAGTTATTTAATTAAAGCTTTTGCTGTATGAAATTCCGATTTTTTTTGGTTAATTCATCGTATTATTTTCGTTTTACACTGTACAGCTATAGAGCTTTTTAATATTGCATTGATATGCAATTCAAGGAGTTATATTATGTCTTATACTTATCAAGGTAAGATTTATGCTATTGCAGCACCAGTAAAGTCTATTTCAATCAACAAATTAAATGTTGTTGTTAAAGATCAAGCGGGTTCACAATTGTTTAAATTTACTAAAGTTAATGAGTCTAAAGATTTTCTAGCTATGCTATACCAAGCATAATTAGTACAAATCAAAACCGTCGGCAAAGCTGACGGTTTATACAAAAAAACCAGAGTTACCTTAATAAGGTATTCTGGTTTTTTGCGTTTTAAAGCCTTTTTCTTGTTAAAGGCCTCTTGGCTGAGCACTGCGCGATAACACCACGCGTTAATCCACTTTATTAACTGTTACTTCTAGATACTTACTATTACCTGCATACCATTTTTGTACATATATAGAGCCTAAAATGGGTGGCATGCCATCTTTGGGGATCTCTTTATAGCGGACACTATTTTTATTTTCTTTTTCCAGTTCAAACTTGATTTTAATTTCAGACATTTTGATTGTTTTGCTAAGCGAAAGTGCCTTTATTGTAATGTATATAAATTAGCTGTCGAGGTTTTAGCTAAAAATTACCTTACGATGGCTTCAGGCCTTATTCGTCCAC
>NZ_JABSOV010000020.1:42335-54004 GCF_013215345.1 Colwellia sp.
CTATTGTATAAATTATATTTCTTACTGTCTAAGTACTTGCTACGTAGCGATTATTTTTAGGCAAAATGGAAAAACAAACTCGCCATGAACTTTATGAATTTAACTGTTTTTATGCTTTTAAAGTTATTTAGTTTGTCATTGTATATTTTTCACTACTCATCCCTTAAATATAGCCTCCAATGTTGGGGTTGATGCTAGTTCGAAACGCATTGGCTTTGAATTGCACTTGCAAATCTTTATAAAAAATATATTAAAACAAATTAAAGGGTTTCAGTTCATGAGAGATAAACATCAAAAATCGAATATATTTTTCACAGCGAAAAATAAAAAGTCTACGGTAAGTTTAGCACTAGCGATTGCTATGGGATTACCTATGGCGGCACTAGCTAATGAGAGTGACGAAGTAAAAAAACTGCAGCAGCAAGTTGAGGAGCTTAGCAGGGCGGTAGCAAAAATGGAGCAAGCACCAAGGGTAAAAACCAAAGGTGGCGGTTTGGAAGTAGAGAGCGAAGACGGTAAAAAGTCATTTGAAATGGGTGGTCGTTTCCAATTAGATTACAACCGTTTTGATGGCGCTTATAACGCAAAAAATGATGGTGCAACAGCCTCAGATCTTTTCCCTCGTCGTATTAGAACATATGTTGAAGGTCAGGCGGATAACTGGGATTACAAGCTTCTGCTTGATTTTTCTGAAGACAAAGGTGAAATTACTTTAGCTCGTTTACGTTATAAGGGTTTTGAAAATGGCCCTACTATTAAACTAGGTAAAATTCGTGAAGATATCAGTTTAGAAGCGTTAACGAGTAGTAAACACATTACTGCTATTTCACGCCCTATGGTAGCTAACGTAATGTCTCCTTATTTTAAATACGGTACTTCTGCTTATCAATACTTTGAAAGCACTGGTCTTCGTTATGCTATTGGTGCCTATAAAGGTGGTAGTTTTGGCACTGATGGTCAAGATGAAAACGGTGACATGAACCTTTCAGTAACAGGTCGCTTAACTTGGTCACCCATTCATACGAAAGGCAAAACCCTTCATTTTGGTGCTTGGGGCTCGCAACGTGATATGGGTGGCGATGTGCTAAGTGAAAACTTTGCCCGTGGTGAAGTACGTAATACTAACGTGCGCTTGGTTAACTATGCAGCTGGTGGAGAGACTTTTGCGGTAGATAATATGACGCAATACGGCTTCGAATTTGCCGGTGTTTACGGACCATTATCACTACAAGGTGAATATTCGGTACGTGATGTAGATGCGATGGAGAGCTTCAATGACAGCAGCTACGATGGTTACTATGTTACCGCAAGTTACTTTTTAACCGGCGAGAGTCGAGTTTATAAGAAACGTGGTGTGTTCAATTCACCAACCCCTATTGCCGACAGTGGCGCTTGGGAAGTATTTGCCCGTATCAGTCAATTTGATGCGACATCAGATACTCAAGGTACTGTTACTGAAGTACTCACTGTAGGTACTACTTATTACCTCAATAAAAAAATCAAATTCATGGTCAATTACTTAATCTCTGATGTTTCAGGCCCTGGCGCTGAAGAATTAGTTGGTGAGATTACCGATGGTAATGCCTTGACCGCTCGTGTGCAGTACTTATTTTAGCGGTACTGGTTTTACCGTAATTGATTTATAGCATTTGATAAGTTGGGCTTAGCGATAAGTCCAAGTTAACTCGCATCAAAATTTTTAGGATTAAATATGAATATTAAACAATTAACCTTAGCTTCTATGGCTATTGGTCTTCTTTCGTTGGTGTCAACTTCAGTATCAGCGAACGAAAAACCCGACACTTCAGAAATACATTTTCTTATCCCAGGAGGCCCTGGTGGCGGTTGGGATGGTACGGCTCGCGGTACCGGTGAAGCCTTAATGAAGTCAGGAAAAGTCGAAAATGCCTCTTATCAAAATATGTCAGGTGGTGGTGGTGGTAAAGCCATTGCTTACATGATTGAAACTGCAGCAAAACAGAAAAACACTTTGATGGTGAACTCTACTCCGATTGTTGTGCGTTCATTAAGTGGTGTTTTCCCACAATCATTCCGTGATCTTAAGCCTGTTGCAGGCACTATTGCTGACTTTGGTGCCTTTGTGGTACGTAAAGACTCTAAATACTATGATTGGCGTGATGTATTAGCTGATTTTAAGCAAAACCCACGTAAAGTGAAGTTCTCTGGTGGTTCATCACGTGGCAGCTTAGATCATCTCGTTGCAGCGATGGCAATCAAAGCCGGTCGCGCTAAACCACGCAAGTTAGTTTATGTTGCTTATGACGGCGGCGGTAAAGCCATGGCAGGTTTACTTTCGGGTGAAACGGCTATTCTTTCTACCGGTGTTGGTGAAGCACTTACCATGGCTCAAAGTGGTGATGTGCGCATACTCGCTATTACTTCAAAAGAGCGCCTGACAGTGTTACCGAATATCCCAACTTTAACAGAAATGGGCTATGAGGTCGTATTTGCTAACTGGCGTGGTTTCTTTGCAGCACCAACAATGTCTGATGAAAAAGTTGCCGCTTATGCAAAATTATTGGGTGATGTACAAGACACACCTGAGTGGACAAAAATCCAAGAGCGTAATGGTTGGGTTAACTTGTACAACGCTAACAGTGAGTTCTACGCTTTCTTAGAGAAGCAAGAGAAAGATCTTGGTGTATTAATGCGTGAGTTAGGCTTTTTAAAGTAACGTTCTTGTAAGACGGTTTCTTGAAGTAAAGTTTTTAGTTGACTGCTGCATTGTTCGGTTGAATCGGTTTAATTGTTTTAGCCGGATAATACAGTTTGAGGTAAATTATGAAAATCAGTACAAATGTCATTGGCGCATTAATATTTTTTATTTTTAGCGTATGTTATGGCTACTATGCCTACCAAATCCCTTTATACCCTGGTGAAGAGTATGATGTATTTACATCACAGTCTATGCCTAAACTTTATGCCTTATTAGGAACTCTAGTCTCAGCTTTGGCTATTATCATGTCAGTGCTTACGGATAGTCGCACTAGTGATGAGACAGAGGAATCCGCCAATGGCTTTGACAAGAAAGGCTGGTTTCAGGTGGCAAGTCTTATTGCCTTAATGGTGTATTACGGCGCTACTTTAGAGCAATTGGGCTTTATTCTATCAACCATTTCTTTTCTTATTTTTGGTTTCCTTATACTTGGTGAGCGAAGTAAAAAACGACTTTTCCTTGCCTCAGTACCTGTAGTTATTGTCTTTTGGGCAATCATGACACAACTGCTGGGTATTTATTTATCAACCGGCGACCTTTGGGGTTAATACTATGTTAGACGGCTTACTTCTCGGTTTTCAAACCGCAATGTCAATGCAAAACATCATGTTCGTTATTTTTGGCTGTTTTGTTGGCACTTTTATTGGTATGTTGCCGGGCTTAGGGCCTATCACTGCCATCGCCCTAATGATTCCTATTACTTATGGTATCGATCCCTCATCTGGCATGATCTTAATGGCCGGTGTTTATTACGGTGCTATTTTTGGTGGTTCGACTTCATCTATTTTGATTAACGCGCCGGGTGTTGCTGGTACAGTAGCGACATCATTTGATGGCTATCCTATGGCGTGTAAAGGCCAAGCAGGAAAGGCACTTGCTATTGCCGCTTATGCTTCTTTTAGTGGTGGAACTATTGCCGCAGTATTTTTGTTAGTTGCTGCACCTATGCTCTCGAAAGTTTCTTTAAGCTTCCAATCACCTGATTATTTTGCCTTATTATTATTGGGCTTAACTGCTGTTGCGGCATTCTCTAATAAAGGTAGCTTCCTTAAATCAATCATGATGACCTTATTTGGTTTAATGTTATCAACAGTTGGTACGGATCAAGCGTCAGGCGTAGAGCGCTTTACCTTTGGTCAAATTGACTTACTTGATGGTATTAGTTTCTTATTAATTGCTATGTCTATGTTTGCTTTATCAGAGGCATTACTCTCTATTATCAGTAATAATAAAGATAAGAAATCAGGTCTTAATTCCGTTACTCCTGCGACAGAAGTGGGTAGTTTAAAACTTACTAAAGCTGAAATAAAAGAGATGGCGCCTACCGTTGCTAGATCTTCAGTGCTTGGCTTCTTTGTTGGTGTATTACCAGGTGCGGGCGCTACTATTGCTTCATTCCTTGCTTATGGTATGGAACGAAACTTAGCTTCAGCGAAAGAGAAACTAAAATTTGGTAAAGGTAGTTTACGTGGTTTAGCTGCTCCTGAAACCGCAAATAATGCTGCTTGTAGCGGTTCATTTGTACCTTTACTTACTTTAGGTATTCCAGGGTCAGGCACTACCGCGGTAATGTTAGGTGCGTTAATGGCTTATGGTATTCAACCGGGTCCTCGCTTATTTATTGATAATCCTGAAGTGTTTTGGTCGGTAATTGTTTCTATGTATATCGGCAACATAGTATTATTACTTATTAACTTACCTTTGATTCCTTACATTGCTAAAGCATTGACCTTACCTAAGCAACTATTAACTGTGCTTATCTTGTTCTTTTCACTGATTGGTGTTTATTTAGTCTCATTTAATGCCTTTGATATATTTATGATGGCCGGTTTTGCCGTAATAGCTATTGGTTTACGTTTATTGAACTTTAGTATGTCTCCGCTAATCCTTGGCTTTATTTTAGGTGGTATGTTAGAGCAAAACCTACGTCGTTCATTAACCTTATATGACGGTTCAATTTCTTTCTTATGGGATAGACCTATTACCTTAGGTATCTTAACAGTGACGGCTTTAGTGTTACTTATGCCAATTATCTCTACACTGAGAAAAAGTAATGGTTCAACTAGCCAAGAGAAAGTAGCTGAAATTTAACTCGCTATTTTTTAGGTGTGTATAGCAGACAAGTGAGGCAAGACTACATTGCTTCGCTTGTCTGTATTAACTAAATTGAAAGTACGAGGTAATTTTAAATTCAAATTTTATGATAAAGCCAATAAAGATAGCCAAGAAGTTTAAAAAAATGGGTTTACATAATAAGCTGGCTTTAGTGTCTGTGCTACTTGTTATGCTACAGACCATTTTTTTGGGTATGTTTAGCGTTTCTTATCTAGTACAAGAGTTCGAACAGCAACTCGGTGAAAAAGCACTTTCCGTGGCTAAATCTTTGGCTAAAAACCCTATTATTCAACAATCGCTACTCGATAAACAAAGCCAACCTATTCAGTCCTATGTAGAGCCCATTCGTCAAGCTATAGCTGCTTCTTTTATTGTTGTTGGCGATAGTAAGGGCATTCGATATTCTCACCCTAACCCGAAAAAAATTAACCTTGCTATGATGGGTGGCGATAATATTAGAGCACTTAAATTTGGTGAGTCATACATCTCCAAAGCAGAGGGATCATTAGGTGTTTCAATTCGCGGAAAAACCCCCGTTTTATTAGACGATGGCACCATTATCGGTTTGATCTCCGTCGGCTACTTAGAGCACGGTATGATGCTCAGTATTAGCAATTACCGCGATACTTTTTCATGGGTTTTTGGCATCACCTTGCTTGCGGGCTGTTTTTTGGTCTTATACATTGCTAAACGCTATCGTGATGAAATATTTGGTTTAGAGCCTGAAGAAATTTCCAGAGTTTATAGTGAACGAAAAGCCGTACTTGAGTCCATTCTAGAAGGTGTGGTAGTTATTGATGAACAAGGTATAATTACCAGTTGTAATCCCATCGCTATTGAGATTTTAGCCAATATTTCCGAGCAGGAATTAATCGGCTCTGCGGTACATGAACTTTTACCTGACTATCAGTTTATTTTCGCCAGTGATTCTTCACGAGTATGGCGAGATGTGGAAGTTGATATTGAAGCAGGTACCTTAATCTTAACAAAAACTCCTTTAATGATTGCCGATAAGCAACGCGGCGTGGTGGTTTCCTTTCGCCATAAAGATGATGTGGTTGATTTAAGTGAGAAGCTATCGCAGGTGAAGCAGTTCTCAACCATGTTAAGAGTGCAAACACATGAATATTCTAACAAATTAAATACCATAGGTGGCCTTATTCAAATTGGCTCTTATGAAGAAGCGTTGGACTTGATAATGGTGGAGAATTCAGGTTATCAAGAGCTTATTGCCTTTTTAATGCGTATTGTGCCAGACCCGATAATAGCCGGGCTTATCCTAGGTAAATACGATGTTGCTAAAGAACGAAAAATTGACTTAATCATTGATAATGAAAGCAGTTTACTGCAAGTACCGAGTAACCTACCACGGTCAAAATTGGTGACTATACTCGGTAATATACTGGAGAATGCCTTTGATGCTGCCAGCCGTAATAAAGCGCAAGCACCTCAGGTGACTCTGTCTTTTACCGATATGGGTGAAGATATAATCTTCGAAATCGAAGACTCTGGCGTCGGTATGAGTGATGCAGCCATTAAAGATATTTTCACCTTTGGTCGCACAACAAAACGTGCCATGGGACATGGTATAGGGATGTTTTTGGTGAAAAATTGCTTGGATCAAGTCGACGGTACTTTATCCATTACCCGGGCAAAAACAGGTGGCACGATTATGACGGTTTATATACCTAAATAGCCTACGAATAAAAATAATAATAACTAATAATAGCTACCAGTAAAGGAGTCAATTAAGTGATGAAAATAAACAGTGTATTAATTGTTGAAGATGATATGCGTATTGCTAACATCATATCGAAAACAATTAATAATGAAGAGGGCTTTGAGGTTATTGGTATCGCACAAAATACCACTGAGGCAAAAGATCTACTCGACAGTTTTAAGCCAGAGCTTATTTTTCTTGATGTCAGCTTAGTCGAGAGTAATGGTTTAGATGTATTAAAGTACGTTAGACAAGACTTAAATGCCTTTGATATCAGCATTGTTATGTTAACAGCGGCTAAAGATAGCGAAGTGATTCAAGAGGCTATGTCATACGGAGCCTTTGACTATATCTTAAAACCCTTAGCTTTTTCTCGTTTAAAGCTAACCCTGGCACGATTTCTACAATATCGTCAGCGACTTAGTGCTCAGCAACCTTTTGAGCAAGATGATCTTGATGAGCTATTTCACAATAAAGGCAAGCTAGCTAGTCAGCCAAAATCAGCAGTAATAATCAATGAGTTAACTCCATTACCTAAGGGCATTGATTCATTAACCTTAGATAAAATACGTAAAGTGTTAAGTGATAATGCTGGCAGTGCTTATACCGCGGAATCTATGTCTGGCTGTATTGGTACTAGTCGAACTACAGCAAGGCGCTATTTAGAATATCTATTAAGCTGTAATGAGATTGTTGCCGATATTCAATACGGCACAGTTGGGCGACCAGAACGTCATTATCTTTTGAAGGAGAAGCTACCGAAGTAAAGCTCTTGAAATTGAAGCTATGCATTAACAGCTACTGAGATAAAAGCTGGTGAAAGTAATCCCGGGAGCCGTAATACTGCTAATATTTTGCGCTACTCTGATGTGTATTATTCTGATATGTATAACTCTTAAAATAGCATGGCTAGTTATAGCCGAGAACAAAGCTTGAGCTATCTAAGTCAATAGCTGCCATTTTTACCGTCTTAACTGATGTTAAGGCGGCTTTATTCTGTTTAATTAAATCCGCTGTTACCAAGTCGTGACTTGACGCTTCCTGCTTAGTATTAACCACTGAAACCTCAGTTGAGGCTTTAGTGGAAGTAAGGTGTGATGTATCGCTGTACTTATTCATTATCAATGTCCTTGTAATTATTCTCTATGCTATTAACTCAGTAATATCATGTCGGCAATTACAATTGAGGTAAATAATTTAGCCATAATGAACTTTAGGGGAATAAGGTACGATAAAGTTCATTTTGGTCACAGCTTGGTATTTCTGGTCACTGGCTTTCTTTATTATCAAAGACTGCGGCTGAGGAAATGTCGCTATATCTTCTAGGTTGAAGGAGTTTATTAAGCGTAAATGCTACCTAATTCTTCTAGTTGGGTCAGATAAATTCGCAGGTCTAATTCTAATTGATGATAATCAGGCAGCATACTTTGGCAAAGTTTATAAAACGCCTTGTTATGCTCTTTTTCTTTTAAGTGTGCTAATTCATGAACCACTATCATAGCTAAAAAATCTTCCGGCGCCTTTTTAAATATGCTACCAATACGGATTTCATGTTTGCTTTTAAGTTTATTACCTTGTACCCGGGAAACATAGCTGTGTAGACCTAAGGCATTATTGATGATATGAATTTTATCATCGAATTTTATTTGGCTTAATGGCGCTGATTTTTTCAAATACTGGTTTTTTAATGTCATCACATAAGTGCGTAAAGCTTTGTCATTACTTATCTGGTGTGTATTTGGGTATTTAGCTAATAAGTATTGTGCTAGTTTTTTTTGCTCAAGCATTTGCTGAACTTGCGTTTGTATTTGTGCTGAGTAAGTAGATAAATACTTTAACTTGGGTTGTTCAAATGCTAGCGGTTTAATTTTTTTCGGCATAATTTGTTATAGAAAGTTCGGAGAGTAAGCGTTGATGTATCGCATTAATTCAGGCGTTTGGAATCTGACCTAAGTTCGTTCTACGCTATTATACTTTTTCTTTGCCAAGAGTGTAGCTAATGAATCGAGTTAATGGATGAGCTAAACTGAACTCTAGTTAATTAAGACGCTGCGCCTATAATATAATGGTTAATTTGATACTATAATTAGTATAGTTATTGATCGGGCAATAATAGCCAGTGCTATCGAGGACAACTAGATAACAATGACCTTACTTATTACCTATCTTGTGATTGCTATTGGCGTCTCATTTTTATGCTCAATTTTAGAAGCTGTCTTACTTTCTATAAGCCCAGCCTTTGTCGCACAAAAACTTGCCGCGAAAGCTCGCGGGGCTGAAACCTTAGCTAAGGTAAAGAATAAATTAGATCAATCTATTTCCAGTATTCTCATTCTTAATACTTTTGCTCATACTATGGGCGCAGCGGGTGTTGGTGCTCAGGCCATTCGTATTTTTGGTGAGCAAAAAGAAACCCTTATTGCATTTCTACTGACGCTAGCCATTTTATACTTTTCTGAAATCATTCCTAAAACTCTCGGCGCTAATTATTGGCGTGTTTTAGCCATACCGTCTTCCTATGTTATTTCCTTTTTAGTGAAATTGGTTTACCCGCTAGTTTGGTTGTCATCATTACTGACTCGCCTGTTTAGCAGCGAAGATAAAGATATTGTTACTCGAGAAGAATTATTAATGGTTGCTGAGCTAAGCCATAAGGGCGGTACACTTGATAAACAAGAGAGCCAGTTGCTTGAAAATATTTTGCAATTACGCAATACCAAAACTGAAGATATCTTAACACCGCGCAGTGTTGTCCATGCCTTAGCAAAAGAGGTCACTATATCTGCGGCCATTAACAGTGAAAAAACAGCGAACTTTACCCGTATTCCTGTTTATGATGGCGCTATTGATAATATCCTTGGCGTAATTATTAAAGCGCACTTATATGAAAGTGAAAGGGTGGGTAAGGGGGATGATAGTATTGAGGAGATTATTAACCCTATCAGCCGAGTGTCAGAAAGCTTGCCAGTTCTGAACTTACTTGATCTCTTTATCAAACGCCATGAGCATATTTTTATTGTTGAAGACCACTTTGGTCAAACCGCAGGTGTGGTAACACTGGAAGATGCCATTGAAACTTTTCTCGGCCGAGAAATTGTTGATGAAAGCGACCAAGTTGAAGATTTACAAAAGCTCGCCAAAGAAAATTATCGACAACGCTTAAAAGCCAAAGGAAATACTGTGGTAGAAAATGAAATAGATAATAATTAGCGAATCAATCTATTGATAAGTGCTCTTTAGTCTTTATCAATGCATTATATTTGTTACCATAACCTCCAAATTAATACCGAGCTTAAGCTCGGTATTTTATTATGTCCTAATACGAGATCATTAAATGAATCCAATTATCCAAATTTTAAAAGAATTAAACATAAGTGATGAAAAAATTGGCGAGCTTTTTCAAGCGCTGACTGAAAACCCTATGATGGCTATGGCATTTATTGGTCAACTAGGTATCCCGCCAGAAAAACTTCAAGCCATTATGAGCTTAGTGATGGCAGATCCTGGTCTTATTGAACAGGCAGTTAATGAGCTAGGGTTAGACTTCTCTAAAGTTGAAGAAGCTAAGGCAAAGTTAAAATCTGGTGATGCATAGTGGCTAGTGCAATTAAGAGCACTCCACAAAGCATTACCTTGTCACACTTACTTAGCCAATTAAGCTTAAATTCAGCTGAAGTGAGCTTTGAGCAAGTGATGCAAGTGGTCAATGATAACTACAGTTACACACCGGCAACCTTCAGTAATGGTGATTTACTTAATGACGCTGGTACTAATGAAGGCTCTTGTAAAATATTTTATTTTGCTAAGTTAAATAACTTAACTGAGCAACAAACATTGGCGTGTTTTGGCGGTTATTATCATGAGGATGTTTTACAAAATCCTCAGGGTAGTGATCATGGTAATATTCGTAATTTTATTAAAACGGCTTGGCAGGGGGTTGAGTTTCAATCTGTTGCGCTTACAGCCTTAGCGTAAATTTTTATCTGTATCATTTAAGCCAAAGGTGAGCTCTCCTTGAAATATATTCAGGTCGATAATCAGCAATCATTATTACTGAGTGAAACTTCGTTGCCAGAAATATCGGCAGATGAATGTTTGCTCAAGGTTAAGGCAATTGGCGTTAATCGAGCGGATTTATTACAACGTGCGGGCAAGTATCCGCCGCCAGCGGGAGAGTCTTCAATTCTAGGTTTAGAAGTCTCGGGTGAAATTGTTCAATGTGGCGAGGCAGTTGCCGAAAACCACTTAGGCAAACTATGGCAAGTTGGCGATAAGGTTTTTGCGCTAGTTGCCGGTGGTGGTTACGCACAATATGTCAAAGTCAAAGCAAAGCAGTTACTCTGTTTACCAGAGCATTTCACTTATGAGCAAGGTGCGGCCTGCGCTGAAGTATTTTTAACCGCCTACCAAAGCTTATTCAGCATTGCTCAGCTCAAGCCAAACAGTAAGGTGCTTATTCATGCTGGGGCCAGCGGTGTTGGCAGCGCGGCTATTCAACTTGCCAAAGCGAATCAATGCAATGTTGTAGTAACCGTAGGTAGTGCGGCAAAAGTACAGGCATGTTTAGCACTTGGTGCTGATGTAGCGATAAACTACCGAGAAACGGATTTTGTTACTTACGCTAAGCTAAATAATCCATCAGGTTTTGACGTTATTATTGATGTGGTGGCGGGCGAATATGTAGCTAAGAATATTAATGTATCAGCGCTAGATGGTCATATTGTAACTTTATCTATGCTGGGCGGGCGTTATTGTCCGCAACTTGATATAGCTAAGCTGTTGGCCAAACGGCTAACTATCTCTGCTTCAACCTTGAGAAATCGTAGTGATGATTATAAAGCTAATTTAGTAGCGAGCTTCATTAGCGATTTTTACGCTGAGTTGGTCAATGGGCGAATAAAACCAGTAATTGATACCGTTTATCCATGGCAACAAGTAGAGCAGGCACATGAAAAAATGGCGAATAATGAAAATATTGGTAAGTTAGTGTTAACACTGACTTAAGATCAGCTTTCCTTTAAGTTTAATGGTCAATCTAACTAGGTCTTGGCTCGCATCTTTTTACTTAAGTTACTCACCGCTAAAGAAGAAAACACC
>NZ_JABSOV010000200.1 GCF_013215345.1 Colwellia sp.
TGCATCAGCCATGTGAAAATAATAGTGCCGAGCTAGTCAATGCTGTGGTCAGTAAATTTAACGGTAAAATAGAGCGAGATTGGTGGTTGAGTTCATTTACCGCCCTAAGTCGCAATATTCGTCATGCGGGTGTTTCTAATCCCGATCGAGATACTGATAACACTCGTACTCAGCTAAGCACTGCCGAGTTAAACAGTACCGAGTTAAACAATACCGAACTGAGTAATGCCGAGTTAAGCAGTACCGAACAGATTTGCTTTAAATTAGCTAAGGGTGCACATACCGGTAACTTATTACATGATATTTTAGAGCAAACGGATTTTTCTGCGCCCAATTGGCAAGATAGTCTAGAAAAGCCGATGCTTGTCTATGGAGAGTTAACTAGTGGCGGAGTAACTGGCACTGACAATACTTCATTTACTGAAGATGAATTAATTGCCTGGTTAGAGCAAGTACTAAGCGCGCCTTTTATTACTAGCACTAATGATAACGAGAAAATCACTAGTCTTGCTGAGCTTGAGCATAATAAAACCTTACGTGAAAGTGAGTTTTATTTTCCCATGCAAGGTCAGGGCACTAACGCGTTAGCTAAATTGCTAACCGATCACCGAAATAGTGCTCAGCGTAGTGGCAATAACGGCTCATCTAACACCTTAGCTAACACCTCAACTACCACTTCAACTGAAAGTTTAAAGTATCCAGTGATGTTACCCAGCTATAAAAAACTTAGCGGTATGATGCATGGCTTTATCGATTTGATTTTTGAACACCAAGGTAAATATTACCTGTGTGATTATAAATCGAGTCATTTAGGTGATAGCTTTCAAGATTATCAATTTGATGCGTTGCTCGATAATGTTGAGAAAAATTATTATGACTTACAGTATTTAATTTACTGCCTAGCACTACATCGTTATTTAAAACAAACACTGGTGGATTATGATGTCAGTGAACATTTTGGTGGTGTTTATTATCTATATTTGCGTGGTATGACGACAGCGCCCGAACATCAAGGTGCGGGTGTTTATTATCGTCAAATTACTGAGCAAGAAATCAATGATCTTGATGAATTATTTTCATCGGAAAATACTGGTCAGCAGGCTGTTCCTACGCAGTTAAATCAAGAGGAAGCTTAAAATGGTTGCAAGCAGAGTAGATAATATGAACAAACAAGTATATAACCATTTTAATCAAGTCAAAGAAGCTATCCAAGGTGTTGAAGCCATTGATTATTTCTTTGCTAAAGAGATGTTAACAGCCTTAGCTACTGAGAAAGTTGTTGAACAAAATAATCAGGATAGTCATCAAGAAAGTCATCAGAAAAATTTGTACCATGTGTTTTTAGCCTTAAGTGCAAGTTTACGTGCTGGGCACAGTTGTTTGCCGTTAAGTGAAATAGCCGAGCAACATTGGGGCAAAGGCGTTCCTGTAAAAAATATTGATAAAAGTGGTGATAAAAGTGAATTTAGCCATAGCGGCTTTATTTTTACCTCATTAACAGCGCTGAAAACACTATTAAGTGGGCTAAATATCCAAGCAGCAGATCAACAATTATTGGTGCTGCACAATGATAATTTATATTTGCGCCGCTATTTTAACTTTGAAAGTGACTTAGGCCATGCCATTAATATGCGCCTAGAGCAGCAATGCCAGTATGATAATGGACAAATTCAGCAATGTCTTTCGGCTTTATTCCCGGATGATCCCGCCCTAGAAATTGA
Source organism: Colwellia sp. (assembly GCF_013215345.1). Taxonomy (GTDB): domain Bacteria; phylum Pseudomonadota; class Gammaproteobacteria; order Enterobacterales; family Alteromonadaceae; genus Colwellia. The sequence goes on from NZ_JABSOV010000200.1 coordinate 1,722, forward strand.
TTGGCAAAAGGTTGCTGTTGCTAATGCCATTAATAAAAACTTTAGTGTGATTGCTGGCGGACCAGGAACAGGTAAAACTTATACCGTTACTAAACTGTTAGCCGCACTCGTTATGTTACAACAAGCAAGTGAACAGGGCGCACAGGCGCTGAACATTGCTCTAGTAGCACCCACAGGTAAAGCGGCACAACGCTTGTCAGAATCTATTATTGACGCAATCACTGGTTTTAAAGACTTAATCGACGCTAAGGTATTGGCTGAAATCCCGACCCAAGCACAAACCGTTCATCGCCTATTAGGAGTATTACCCAATTCGCCTAATTTCAAACACCAAGCAGATAATCGCTTAGCCTATGACATTGTGCTGATAGATGAAGTCTCTATGGTTGATTTACCGTTAATGACCCGAATATTTCGAGGTCTAAAAGACAGCGCTAAAGTCATATTATTAGGTGATGCTGATCAATTGCCATCTGTCGCTGCGGGTAGTGTCTTAGCGGATATAGCGCCGCGTCCACACGGCGGTTATAGCGTTGGCAATGAACAATATTTAACACAAGTATGCCAGCTCGAAACAGAGCAACTGAATCAGTATTTCTCAGCAAATAAACAAAGTGAACAAATTCCACTAAGCAGTACGAATAGTCAAAGCACTAATACTCATAGTAATACTAATAACAGCAATGTTGATTATCTTTCTTTCTTGGTTAAATCAAGAAGATTTGACGGCAAAGGTGGTATTGGTTTAATTGCCAATAGTGTTATTCAAGGCGATGTTAACCGTAGTTGGCAGCTACTAAAAGATGCTCATAATCAAGAGCCTGGCCAGTTAGTGCTGGCTCAAGGTGAGCTTGCTAGTTGGTTAGCACCTTTGGTGAAACAGTATTACCAACCGATTGAGTCTTGTAGTCATGTTAGCGAGGCCTTTGCCTTATTAGCACAATTTAGAGTGCTATGTGCTACTAGGCAAGGTGATTATGGTGTTGAGCGTCTAAATGAAGTGATCAAAAGCTATCTAGGAAAACATAACGCCCCTTATCAGCAAAACCAGCAAACGCTTTATCATGGTCAGCCCATTATGATTAATGAAAATGACTACCGCTTAGGTTTATACAATGGTGATATTGGCATTTTGTGGCGTATTGTCGACCAAGCAGGTAAAACTCATCTTATGGCGTGTTTTGAAGACAGTAACCTTGAGAAAACAGCCCTTGAAAGTAAAACAGGTGAGAGCACTGAAGGTGCCCAGCAAGCGATAAGACAAATACTGCCGTCACGTTTACCGAAATTTGAAAGTGTTTATGCCATGACCATTCATAAAACCCAAGGTAGTGAGTTTTCTCATGTTGCTTTGGTTCTTTCTGCCGCAGAAAGTGAACAACTAAACAAGCAGCAAAGAGGTAGTAAGTTATTATCGCGAGAGCTACTTTACACCGGTATTACTCGGGCGAAAAAACAGCTGACCATAGCCGCTAACAAAGGGGTTTGGCAACAAGGTGTTAGCGGACAAGTTAAACGCCATTCTGGCTTAGTTTTATGCGCTAAGCGCGAAAAATGATAACATAGCGCTCAGTACTCGTTTTTATTTTACCTTTTATTTTTGATTTCTACTTCTAATAACTATCCAAGGATTTTAGTAAACCATGCAATTAATTGATATAAACAAAGCTCGTTATAGAAAACACCTAAATATTACCATTGTCGGCTTTATCAGCTCATTATTAGTGATGTCACTGCTTTTTGGCACTGTGCTTATAAGTCTATTTTCTAATGTTGGCGATGTGAATGAGCTAGTTAAAGGCGCAAGTGACATCATTGTTGATGGAGTACAAGCTGAGCCAGAATCTAATTTTAGCTACAATTTACTTGGCGTTATCCTGGCATTACTTGCCAATGCGGCCATTTTACACAGCATTAAAAATAGTGAGTATTTTACTGAGATTTATTATGTTTGGCAGGTAAAGCAATTACAAAACCTTGTTTACCGTAAACTTAAAAAAATTAAACTTGCTGCTAAAGAGGGCGAGAAAAACGCTTTGATCATTTTATCTTTTTACTATCAGAGCCAAATTCAAATATATAACCTTGATGATAATACCATTACCTTATCCAGTATTGAAAAGCACTTAGCGAAAGTTAACGACATGATTGCGACCAGCGGTTTAACAATAAATGCTGCCCAATTTGAAAAAAGTCTGCTAGCTTCATATTAGATCGCGAAAAGTTGCGACTATAATATTGAGCGAATACACTTGGCTTAACACATCTTATTCTAAGGAATAAACATGATAGGTCACATCACACTGGGTACTAATGATTTTGACAAGGGAATAACCATTCTCTTCAATCAATGCCTTGCCTCTAAGCCTTTTAACTCTCGCTGAGTGAGAAGAAACTTAATGGAATTGGTATTAGTTTATGATGAGTTTTTTAGTAGTATCGGGGCAGGTCGATTTTTAGAAACCGAGCAATTTGTTGCTTGGTCAACAGGTATGGAACACGCAGGTTTTTCCATCACTAAACCTTTTAATGGTGAGCCCGCTACCGTCGGTAATGGCACTATGATCGCCATTATGCTTGACTCAAATGAGCAAGTGAAAAGCTTTTATGACAAAGCCCTTAGCTTAGGTGCTACCTGTGAAGGAGGCCCTGGGCCACGTAGTGAGATGGCTGGTTTTTACGCGGCTTACTTCCGCGACTTAGACGGTAATAAACTCAATGCCTTCCATCTGGAAATTCCAGAGGGTTAACGCAAGGCGCTCTTAGCGAGACTGAGATTA
>NZ_JABSOV010000201.1 GCF_013215345.1 Colwellia sp.
TGTCTGGCACCCAAAGTCGAAAGGTAGTGAACAACTCAACGCGAAGCAAATAGAGATTAATGAAGATGAACAAAAGTTAGTCTTTACCGTTAGGCAAAAAACACAGTTCAAAGCATGGCGCTCACCCAAAAGCGTTAAGCGCAGAGGCTATTAAATTCAGGGCAGTAACCTTTACTTTGAGAGATAAAGCTTGTGAAGTCAAAATTTTGAATTAAAAGCCTATAAATATTTAGCTACCGAGTATTGGCAATGCTGGCGATAACGTGAGGGATGGTAATCAATAAGCTTTTTAGGTTTTCACACTTTCGCAGTAGAATTATTGCTTTTGTGCTGGTGATTTTTGTGCCAATACAATTAGCATTATTTATTGTTATTCGTGATGCCAATATAGCGACTGCAAGAGCTAATATTGATGAAGCTCTGCAAGTCACTGCCGATGTTTTTTTCAAATCATTAACGCAGCACCGCGATAGTTTGCTGGCAAAGGTAAGAGCTTTATCTTCTGATTACGCCTTTAAACCTGTTGCTAATACTAACGAGCACAAAACCGTATTATCCACCTTAATAAGTTATCAACAACGAGTAGAGGCAAGTGTAATGTTGCTACTTTCGATGGATGGCAACATTATTGCTGATACCAGCCACCCTAACTTAACCGCTCGACCCTTTTATTTACCTCAGTTAATTGAGCAAGCAAGCAATAGTGAATTTGGCGAAGCCGACTCTATTGCCTTTATTGATGAGCAACCCTATTTATTAGTGGTTGTGCCATTATTTTCACCCGAGCCCAGTCATTGGATTGTCATGGGTTTCTTAATCACCGACAGCTTCGCGGAAAACTTGCAGAAAACCACTAAATCACAGGTTTCAATACTCTATGGCAGTACCTTAAGGGACATTAATAATCAATGGCAGCAATTAGCATCAACATTACCGACTGAAACGCGGCTGTTATCTGAGCAAGCGTTAACAGAGCAAAGTTGGGGTTTTAAGAAAAACTTTGATTTGTTAATGGACCAACAACACTATATCTCTGTCGTTCTGCCTATCCAATATCAGCATGATGAATACTTTATTGCTTTGCTGCAGCGCTCTTTAGCACAAGCGCTGCTTCCCTATGACCAGTTACACTTTATTGTAGCCACAGGCTTTGCTATCGCCTTATTACTACTGATAGTGGGTGGTAATTTCATTGCCAGAAAAATAACTCAGCCGGTGACTGTTTTGGCACAAGGGGCAAAAAGGATTGAACAAGGCCACTATGATTTAACTATCGAGGTGAATCAAAAAGATGAGCTGGGTCAACTGGCAAAACGTTTTAATGCTATGGCTAAAGGCTTAGCAGAGCGAGCAAAAATACGCAGCTTGTTGGGGAAAGTTGTTTCACCAGCCATTGCGGAGCAGTTACTTAGTAAAGGCGTTGAACTAGGCGGGGAAGAGCGACAGGTAACTATATTGTTTAGTGATATCAGAAACTTTACCAGCTTATGTGAAACTCATGATGCCAAAGAAGTGCTGACCTTGTTAAACCAACTGCTAACTCGACTCAGTAAAATTATCGATAATCATCATGGCGTTATCGACAAGTATATTGGTGATGCGGTTATGGCGTTATTTGGCGTGCCCATAAATGATGATTTACAAGCACAAAACACCGTCCTTGCTGCGTTAGCAATGCAACAAGAGTTAGTACTCATTAACCTAGAGCTGGTAGAGCAAAAGTTTGCTGCAATCGGTTTAGGTATTGGTATCAATAGTGCCAATGTTATTGCTGGTAATATGGGCTCAGCCACTCGACTTAATTACACTGTTATTGGTGATGGCGTGAACTTGTCTTCTCGCCTAGAAGGGTTAACCAAATATTACGGTGTCGCTATTTTAGTGAGTCAGTCGACCAAGTCACAGTGTAAAGGCATTATATTTCAAGAAATAGATACGGTGAGAGTCAAAGGAAAGCAACAGGGCTTAACCATATATCAGCCTCTGGGATTATTAAGTGATTTTAGTCAAACAGAGCTGGCACAAATTCAACAATTTGAGCAAGTATTAAAGCATTATAAGCAGCAAAATTGGCAAAAATCCTTAGCGCTGCTAACTTCATTAATAGCACATTCGCCAGTTACTGTTTATCAACAAATTTATCTTGATCGACTAAGAGCCCAACAAGGGAAAGTTTTTGATGAAGGTTGGGATGGCATATTTACCCACAGTCAAAAATAAATAAGATAATCTGATTTTATCTTAACCTATTTTAGCAACTAGCAAGAAGCATAAAGCAAGCAGTCATTAGTATTAAAAATATGACTTTGACACTATGGCTTCAACATAAGGGACTTTAACTCGGGTACAGAGCTGATGAAATTATCCAGGGTAAAAATATCATCATTACTTATCGTTGTTTTTTTAATCACCTCCTACATTATTGCTCAACAAAGTTACTTTTTTAAAACGGCAGATTTTGCTATTTTCGATCGTCAATCACGATATTTAGCCGTTCAGTTAGCTGTTGATGAAGATATCGTCGTTATTGCTATTGATGATCACAGTTTAAAGCAAATGAATACTGTGGCAGGGCGCTGGGTATGGCCTAGAACAATACATGCACAAGTTATTGAAGCGCTACAGCCATTTGCTTTATCTGCTATAGTATTTGATGTTTTATTCGCCGAGCAGGATATTTATCGACCTGCTGCAGATACCTATTTTAATGAAGTATTGGCAAATTCAACTGGCATATATTTTGCGACCTTAGAGCAAAATCTAGTTGCTGGCGGTGGTGTCTTACTTAAAGAGCTGCCCAAGGAATTGGGTTTACTAAAAACACCTTTAGCGCATGAAAATGCCAAAGGAAGTTTCATCTTACCCTTGGCTATCAATCGACAGTATTGGCAGCTGGGCAGTATAAATTTTAATGCCAGTTTTGACGGTGTTGGACGCAGTTATGATGTCTATAGAAACCTTTCAGGCTGGCATTTTCCCTCTTTACCGGCAAAGTTAGTCAGTTCTCTGGCATTACCATTGCCGGAACGTCAGAACGTTTTATTACAATGGCGAGGGGCTGCGGAACAGCCATATTTCACCTTAAGTTATGTCGATATTTATCAAGCCATAGTTAACAATAATAAAGAATTTTTACAAAAATTGTCAGGCAAGATTGTTTTGATTGGTGCCACCGCATCAGGGTTATATGATGCGAGAGCAACCCCATTAAGCGACCAACTCCCCGGTGTTTATATGTTAGCAACTGCCATAGATAACCTTAAAAATGAACAATATTTAATACCGGTGAGTGATTTCAGCCAAGCCGTTATAGGTGTCATGGTGATTACCCTTACTTGCCTCGTGTTTATATTAGTCAGTGGCTATGTAAGGCAAGTTGGTTATACCTTGTTATTGATGGCCGTAATAAGCTTAATATTAACCAGCATTAGCACTGCGTTATTAAAGCAGCAACAGCTATTGTTTATTGGCGCTATATTGCTGGTTATGTTAGTTAGCTTCCTCATCTTTTCTTTTTTTTATGGCTACTTAGAATACCGACGACGCCAACAAGCCTTAGCCATGTTTGGCCGGTTCTTAGACCCGCAAGTCGTTTATAAACTTCTTGAGGAGGGCGCTTTATCACCTGAACAGCTAAATAAAAAACAAACACTGACAGTATTGTTTTCTGATATTAGAAATTTCACTCAATTGGCCGAAAATAGTGATGCTGAAGCCGTGGTTAAGCTACTCAATCAATATTTTAATCAACAGGTGGCTATTATTTTTCAACATCATGGCACCCTAGATAAGTTTATTGGAGATTGTGTAATGGCCTTCTGGGGCGCACCTATACAGCGTAAACCTGAACAAGATGCCGTGGCGGCTATTAATGCAGCACTAGCTATGGAGCAAGAGTTATTACGCTTTCGCCAAAGCCTACCAACAGACTTACAAAGCTTTGATATTGGTATTGGTATTCATACTGGGGAATGCATTGTTGGTATGATCGGCGCCGACTTACGGCTCGACTATACTGTTATTGGCGACACGGTAAACTTGGCAAGTCGAATTGAAGGACTGACTAAAAATAACGCTCGAATATTAGTTTCCGAACAAACTAAAAAGATTTCCAGTCATGCTTTTGATTTTAGTTACCAAGGTGAGCACCAAGTCAAAGGTAGGCAGGGCAAGGTTCATTTGTATCAACCTCAAAGGAGAGATAAGTAATGTCCAAAGTTCTTTGTGCTTACCTTGCAATAATAGCTACTAGCCCATTCATTATGGCAACTGTTCTTTTTGTCCTAACAAATTTTAATACCAGTTTTGCCTTTGCAGCAAATCCAGTCACACAAAAACCTAACAATGTTCGTGCGGGGCAGATGATAAAAAAAGTTAACTTGTTAATGCAACCTAGTTTCCAAAGTAATATTACCGGCTTTGTTGCCGCCAAAGAAAAGATTAATATTCAAAGTAGAAAAAGTGCTTGGTAC
>NZ_JABSOV010000202.1 GCF_013215345.1 Colwellia sp.
CCGCTATTGGTTGAGTATTGATAATGGCTTAATTGGCTAAAGCCGGTAACTAAGTCGAACGCAAAGCTACTGCTACCACTAAGGCCTCCGTTAGTTACTACGCCATTACTTGGCGCACTTGGTACTAAGAAATAGGTGCTATTACTGGCTAATATTGCTCCAGCATTACGGGCAATTGTACTATCGGACTTAACTCGAACTTGTACTGTTCCAGTTGGATAATACTGGTTTGTCAAAAGCTGCGGGTTAGCATTAACATCATGCCAGTTAGTGCCATTGTCATTTGAGTATTGGTAGTCACTTAATTGGCTATAACCAGTCACAAGACTCCAGCCAAATGTATTGGCAGCATCGTCAATAACTGCATTTGTTGGTGCTATTGGATTAATTATTGCTGGTGGCGTAACCGGATCAGGTGTAACCGGATCAGGTGTAACTGGATCAGGCGTAACCGGATCAGGCGCAACCGGATCAGGTGTAACCGGATCCGGCGTAACCGGACCAGGTGTAACCGGATCAGGTGTAACCGGATCAGGTGTAACCGGATCAGGTGTTACCGGACCAGGTGTAACCGGATCAGGGGTAACCGGATCAGGTGTAACTGGACCTAGAATAATAACAGGGGTAATTTCACCGTTATCAATTTCACTTTTTGAAACAATTAAACTAGGTGTAGATTGTAAAAACACTTCGGCTAATGTGCTTGATTCCTCACCTGTGCTGATAGCTTCATTCACTTGCTCACTAACATGTTCTACTGGCAAGTTAGCTAGCTTATCGGTAAATAATTTTGCTACTTGCGATTTTTCTTCATCACTAGTGTTAGTTGCAGACTGAGCTAAACCTTGGGCAATAATATCAGTAACTACTTGAGAAAAAAGATGTAGCCTGCTGTGTTCTAGTCTTTGTTCTGCGGTTAAACTTGTGTCGTTTTTTGCTGCGACAAAGTCGGTATAAAGCATGCTGACATTGGATAAACCTAGCTGTTGCATTAATATTTTTTCGGCTTGAACGCTATCGCCTAGAGTCTGTGTTTTCGCATAAATCAAGGTGGTTAGCGGTGAAACTACCGCTGGCTTTTTATAATCACCTAATAAGTAAAAAGCTTGGCTTATAGTTTGTCCTGGATGATCACTATCTATAGTAATACCAGCTGAAGTGGTAACAAGTAATGGTGCTTTAACATCTAAGCCCCCGGGAGTGACTATTTCAAAATGACCATCTTGATCAGTGAGTACTTGATATTCACTGTCACCATCACACTGAAAATTATTATTTATATCTATACAAGCTTTTGCCATGGCTAAATAACCATCGACGGCAACACCTGAAATTTGTTGAGTTGCTGCTATGGGCTCAGGCTCTGTTTTACTGTCTGAACCACAGCCTGTTAAACCTAACAAGAGCGATGAAAGTGTCAGCAATTGGGGGCTGATAAGTCTCATGAGTTTACTTCCTTTATTAACTAAATATACCTAACCTTGAATGCTGCTAAATTCTTCAATTAATAAAAAATATTAAGCTAATTGTTAAGTATCGATAAAAAATCCGTGCGAATTATAATGCGAATCGTTATCATTTGTAAGTCTTTGTGTTGTTTTATTGATTATTTATTAAATATGTTCTACTAAGGGGGGGAATATTTAACGCTAGGCTCAGTTTGGTTAACTTATGATGTTCATGACTAAGCTTTATTCATTATGTAGGTAGGCAAGTAGGCAGGCAGATAAATAATTACCTTCGTTGATAGTTTGTATTGTTGAAAGTGTTTTATCTGACCAAGATTCATAGGCTCAAATGACTAGTTGAAGCAGGGGCGAAGTGAGCCGACGAGAAGTGTAGAGCTGAGAAGAGCGTGGATGACCTTTGTGGAATATGTAAGGCTGAAAGGTGGCGTTACAAGAGCTAGGTAATATTGATGCTGAGGCTAGTCGAATATCTGCAATTACTCACACAATGTTAATCGTCAGATATCAGCCAACTTCGACCCTAATTTATAGCTTATCTATAATAATATTATATTGATATATATTACTATTATCCGATTTTTTAGCTGTCATCATAGCTTGTTGTTCCGCAGACTTTCTGTTGAATAAAACATCTTGGTCATTTAATTCCTGGTTTGGAAAGTACATTTGTGTCAGTAGCGATTCATAGCCTTTTTTTGATATTTTAAAATGAATATGAGGTGTTCTTTGCCGGCTACTGCTTATCGGATAGGCACCGGGAATGATGGTTTTAAATCTATAACGGCCTTCTGCGCCGCTTTGCAAAATAGCCCAAGCTTGAAAGTTTTCATCCAAAGGAGCCTCATTGGTGTCATGAGGATGATGGTAGCGGCCAAAACTATTGGCTTGCCAAAGATCAATGCTTACATCTTCAATGGGGTTTAAGGCTTGGTCTAATACCTGCCCAAATACTTCGATGACTTTTCCTTGAGCAGTCCCCGTTTTCCCTGCTACTTTAGTGAGATCGGCATCTTGGTCTTTTTGTGGTGTGATGGGATAAAAAGGCCCTTGCATTTCACTCGGTGTACTCATTTCTGCATGTGAGCTGTTAGTAAATATAGCGGCCACAGAGCCTACTAAGCTCGTTTTTAGAAATGTACGGCGTTTTATTTTGTCCATTGGTATTTCCTCACTGATAAATAACTTATCAAGGATAATCACTAGTTAGCAGTCAGATTATCAATAGCCTAACCGCAGCTTTTAACTAATTTCCATATTGAAAGTTATCAGTTTAATTAAGCAACTGGCTAGCGACTTTTTGTATCATTTTATTAATGCTCAACAACTCTATTTTTCGTCAAAAGTAGTGAGGAAATGACAAAATACTTTATAAATAGCTATAAAATAATGGCAACTAAGTGCGCTATATAGTCCTTTCAGTCTGAACAAGACCATAATTAGGATGTTCAGATCATGTACCTATTTCATACGAATATTGTGCGCTAATCACTTTGATGATTTCTCCTTTGCTTTCGATGTTATAGGTACGCCTTAGCTCAATAACGAATACTCAGGGCTTGCCCTTAAACGCTATCTATATTGCTTTCGAAGAGCTTTGGCATACATGCTGATAACACTACTTGGAGGTTACTATGACTAAGTTTACTCGTGATTTTTCTGTTTATGTTGGGATAGATTGGGCGAACGATAAACATGATTTATGCATTCAGCAGGCTAATTCAGATACGCGAAAGTTTAAGATAATAAAGCACTCAGCGAATACGATAAATGATTGGATAATCAGCCTACATAAGCAATATAAAGGACAGATTGCCGTTGCTGTTGAGCTATCTAAAGGGCCTATAGTTTACGCGCTTCAGAAGTATAAGTTTGTCACTATTCATCCGGTTAATCCTTCAATGTTAGCCCAGTACCGTAAAGCTTTTTCTCCTAGTGGAGCAAAAGACGACCCAACGGATGCGGAGCTTGCACTTGATTTAATGCTTAATTACCCCAAAAAGATTAAAGCCTTAAAGATGGAAAGTGAACCCGTTCGGAAACTCACGTACTTAGTCGAGCAACGCCGAAGGTTGGTAGAAGATAGAAGGCGATTTAGTAATCGGTTAATCAATACACTCAAGCAATATTATCCACACTTACTTGATTGGTTTTCACATCGAGGCTCGGGTATGTTTTGTGACTTCATTACACGTTGGCCGAATTTACAAAAACTTAAAAGAGCTAGGGCTGACACATTAAGAAAGTTTTTTCATGCCTATCCAGGTCGTACTGCAAGCTGCACAGAACAACGCATCGTGCTCATTAATCAAGCAGAGCCACTTACCTTAGACAAGGCGGTCATCGAGTCACATCAGCTCTTAGCCGTTGCTCTCGCTAATCAAATGCTAGTGGTGGTTGAAGCTATTAAAGTATTTGATAAAGAAATTAGTACCTTGTTTGATACATTACCTGATGCAGAACTTTATAAATCATTACCGGGTACAGGACCTTGCTTAGCACCAAGGTTGTTAGTTGCTATGGGAGAAAATCGTAGTCGCTTTACTAGTGCATCAGAAATTCAAATGTCTGCTGGTATAGCTCCAGTGACGGAGCGCAGTGGTCAAAAATGTTGGGTGCATTGGCGATATCAGTGTTCTAAATTCACTCGACAGTCATTCATTGAATGGGCAGCTAAAAGTGTTCATCAATCATATTGGGCAGGCCTTTATTATCAACAACAACGGTCAAAAGGTAACACCCACCAATCATCAGTAAGATCGTTAGCATTTAAGTGGATACGTGTTTTATATCGCTGTTGGAAAGCAAAAGAACCATATAATGAGTCGAAGTATTTAAAAGCATTGCGGGATCGAAATTCCCCATTACTTTTTAAAGAAAAAGCTTGTTAAAGGTCTCAGGGCGTAGAGGAGACGTTAGCTATAAATCTATTTGCTATATATTTTCTAACAAATACTTATCTAGCTAGTTTTAAGATGTTGTAT
>NZ_JABSOV010000203.1 GCF_013215345.1 Colwellia sp.
AGTTGAGTAAATAGGACGCAGAGGATGCTATTCAAGGAAGATATGAGTAAGGATGCTGTGCATAAGTGAGTATCGGGAAAACCTAAAGCGGGATGCTTTGATTATAAATAATACTTTGGTGTTATTTATAAAAGGGTTTAACAAGGAGGCTTTAAGGACGAAGTCTAGTGGTAGGATGCCACTATGGATGATATGAACAGGGATGTGGCTTGGTTAGGATTACCAAGGTCAGGAAGACTGTAGTTATGGATTACTACTGAAATGGATGTTTAAACAGGGATATTAGCTAAGGAAGGTTAATGTAGCAAAGGGTGTCAGGAAGACTGTAGATATGGATGACTACTGAAACGGATGCTTAAACAGGGAAATTAACTAAGGAAAGTTAATTTAGTAAAGGGCGTCAGGAGGACGCTAATTAAGGACGATAAAAACAAGGATGTGGCTTGGTTAGGATGACTAAGCTCAAGAAACTGAAGTTATGGGCGGCTTCTAAAATGGATATGAGTGGACTCATATAGGATAAGCTAGGGATAGTTGTTCAAGGACGAAATGAGATCATAAAATATGTGTGCAGGATGCACCATATAAGCTAGTAATAGAAATGCGACTTAATGAGTTGCATTTTTTATGTGTAGTGATAAATATTTCTTATCAATAACAGTTAATTTCTCTGCGTTCAATACTCCCTCAATGGATGTTAACAGCTAGCTAATATTGTAATAACAGCTTATTCTAATGGCAGTTAGAGTCAGATGAAAATTGGGCAGAACATGTTGGATTTATTAGCAAAGCTTGCTACCAAGCTGCAACCCTTTCGCAAGTTGAGTTATCTACTTGCTGTAATCCTTGTTGGTATTATTTTTAGCCAACTGCAGCAAACAACTTCACAACAACCGACCAGCCCTTATGCTTTATTAAGTTTTATTGCTTGCATATGGTTACTACTGTTCAATATATTGCTTTCTCTCTTTGATAATATCCCCAAAATTAATACCGACTCGCCAGGAATCTTTATCCGCATAAAATTAAAAGTGCAGCGAATTTTGTATCACTTTTTGGCATTGTTATTTATTGGTCTAACGCTAGTGATAGTATTTTTATCTTTGAGAGTGCTCAGAGTTTAAACTAGAGTAATCAAAAAGGTGTAATGAAATAGACAATAAAAAAGGAGCAATATCATTGCTCCTTTTTACTGTTATTAATTAAGCTATCACTTTAGAGTGATAGCTTAACGGGGGTATTTACTATCTCGTCGCTGCTTTCATCTCACCGACAAAATGCGTTAACTCTGTCAGCATCTTGTTCTTATCGGCTAAATTATCTTCAATTATTTTAACCACAGCCGAACCACTAATTGCACCAAGTGCACCTGCGTTAAGGGCATCTTTAACTTGTTGCGGTGTAGAAATACCAAAGCCTAATACGGGTGGGGCGGCATGGTATTTTGTTAAATTTTCAATTAACTGACTAGCTGATGTGGTAATTGTATTTTTAGGGCTCTCTGCACTGTCTACACCTGTTACACCAGCGCGACTTAATACATAAGTGTAACCTCTAGAGTATGATGATACAGCACGTAAAGTATCATCGCTGGCGTTAGGTGGCGCGATAAAAATAGGTGCAACACCATGTTTTAATGCCGCTTCTCTAAACGGTTCACTCTCACGAATAGGTACATCGGCTATGAGGACTGAATCTACTCCAGCATCGCTCATATCACGATAAAAGCTATCAATACCACGGGCAAAAACTAAATTACCGTAAAGCAATAAGCCAATAGGTATTTGTGGGGCGTATTCACGTACTTGCTTTAATATATCAATGCAGATGTCGGTGTTAATACCCGCACCTAAAGCGCGCAGGGCCGCCCTTTGAATTGTTATACCATCGGCACTTGGGTCAGAGAAAGGAATACCTAACTCTAAGGCATCTGCTCCGGCATCGATTAAACTTTTAATAACCGCAAAAGACTGTTCAGCATTAGGATCGCCAATCATAACAAAAGGGATGAAAGCTCGTTCATTTTTTTCTTTTAACGTAGCGAAGCAAGTTTGATAACGAGCACCGGCTTGCTGAATATTTGATTGTGACATTAAGCCTCTCCTCTATGTTTAACTGTTGTTGCTGATGCTGCTTTATCAGGTGAAATAATGGCCTGTACATGAGCTAAATCTTTATCACCACGACCAGATAGGTTTACTAAATAAATAGTTTCCTCAGTGACTGACTCGGCCATTTTTAAAGCTTGTGCAAGGGCATGAGCTGATTCAAGTGCAGGTATAATTCCCTCTTTTTTTGCTAATTCTTGAAATGCAGCTAACGCCTCATCATCATTAATGGCGACATATTGTGCTCGACCGGTATCTTTTAAGAATGCATGTTGTGGGCCTACCGCAGGGTAGTCAAGACCAGCAGATACAGAGTAAGACTCTTGAATTTGGCCATGCTTATCTTGCATTATATAAGTGTAGTTTCCATGCAACATGCCCTTTGTACCGGCTACAAGCGTTGCACCATGCTGATCGGTTTCAATACCCTTACCACCGGCTTCAACGCCGATAAGTTTGACACCTTCTTCATGAATAAAGTCGTGGAACATGCCAATGGCATTGGAGCCACCACCGACCGCGGCAATAACATAATCAGGTAAACGACCTTCCTCTTCATAAAACTGTGCTTTTGCCTCTTCACCAATCATTTTTTGAAATTCCCTAACTATGGTCGGGAATGGGTGAGGGCCAGCGGCAGTTCCTAATAAGTAGTGAGCGTTTTCATAATTTGCCGACCAATCTCTAAGCGCTTCATTAACGGCATCTTTTAACGTGCCAGAGCCAGCCGTTACCGGAATCACTTCTGCGCCCATTAATTCCATGCGAAAAACATTGGGCTGTTGTCGCGCACAATCCACAGCACCCATATAAATTTTACATTTTAAGCCTAGTAATGAACAGGCAATCGCGGTGGCAACACCATGTTGGCCAGCGCCAGTTTCAGCGATTATTTCAGTTTTACCCATGCGTTTAGCGAGCAGTGCCTGTCCTAACACTTGGTTAGTTTTATGAGCGCCGCCGTGCAATAGATCCTCACGCTTTAAATAAATTTTAGCTAGCGGATTTTTTACAATATTTCGACAACAAGTTAATGGTGTAGGTCGTCCGGCATATTTGGTTAATAAGTTATTGAACTCGGTTAAAAAGGCTTCATCGGTTTGAGACTCAATAAAAGCTTGCTCTAACTGCTCTAATGCTGGGACGAGTAATTCGCCGACATACATACCACCAAACTCACCGAAATAGGCGGGTAAGGTTTCTTTTTTTGATGACTTCTCAGCTGTTTTAATATCGTTTAGCATGTTAATAATTCCTAATTTGCGAAAATACTTGTGTTAGCTTTTCGCTTGATTTAATACCTGGGCTAGCTTCAACACCTGAGTTGAGGTCTAGGCCAAATAAATCCACCTGAGTTAACTGTTCAAGGGCTTGATTAATATTGTCAATATTTAGACCGCCAGCTAAAAAACTGGTCGATAAGCTTTGCTCACTTAAGGCTAATACTTGCCAATTAAATGCTGCACCGCTACCAGGGCTTTGGCCATCGAGGACATGATGAGTGACACTTTGATTAAGCAAAGGTACGCTATTGGCTACCGGACTTGCTTGCCATACTTGGCAATAGCTACAGTCATGCTCTGCAAGTTCAACTATTAGGGCATCAATATAATGGGCATCTTCACTACCATGAAGTTGTACAGCAGTTAAGTGTAAAGTCTTGACCAAGTCAATAATTTCATCACGTTCGTTATTAACAAAAACACCAACATACTCTAACTTAGGTATTGCTTTAATAATGTTTTGGGCTTGCGCTTTGGTAACATAGCGAGGTGATTTTTCAGCAAAAATCAGACCACCAAAACGTGCACCGGCATCCGCGGCCGCGCTAGCATATTTAGCGTCTGTTAAACCACATACCTTGTTATTGCCATAAATAAGTTTACGACATGCTAAGTCAATATCTTGATAAACGTTATTTTTAGGATCCATTAACGAGCTGCCCACTAAAAAACCATCAACAGCAGGCGCTAACTCTCTTACTTGTGCATTACTGTAAATACCGGATTCAGAAATAATGATCCTATCGTCGGGTAAGCTAGGGGCAAAATCAAAGGTACGTGCAATATCGGTACTTAAGTCACGTAAGTTTCGATTGTTGATACCAATCATCTTCGCATTAAGCTTGATTGCTCGGTCGCGTTCATCATAGGTAGAAATTTCAGTTAACACGGCTAAGTTATATTGCTCAGCAACGGCTGATAACTCAAGGTACTCATCATCAGAGAGTACACTGAGCATTAATAAAATAGCGTCAGCGCCATAGTATCTTGCTAGGTAAACTTGGTAGCTATCAACAAAGAAGTCTTTATTCA
>NZ_JABSOV010000204.1 GCF_013215345.1 Colwellia sp.
TAATACGAATTTAAAAAAGTTTATGTTGTGGACATTATTGAGCAGCCCCCATAATAAACGCTTATAGGCAAAAAGGATTTATGTATATGGATATTAATATGACCTTTTTCGGTAATGTCATTTTATTCTCAATGTTTATCATTGGAGGTTTAAGTTACTACTTAGGTAAACGTAAAACTTCAGCACCTAAAGTTACAGCACTCATTGGCGTTTTACTGTGTATTACTCCGCCATTAAATATTGTTTTCATCATCGTGTTAGTGTTAAAAAATGACAATGTCATAAATGAAAATATCGATACTTCAGTGTAATTTACTTACTCGCTTATTGTGGCGTTATAACTCTCCCGGATGTCGGAACATATGAATATCGTAGTAACAACTTCACCTAGCCAGGACGATCTTAAAGCATTAAGTGTCGGTATTGGCTCTTTTAATAAAGATTACCTACCTGATGAGGTTGGCTTTGAAAAAGACACAAAATTTGCTGTCATTGCTAGAGATGAAAATGGAAAAGTCTTAGGAGGCATTAGAGCAAATGCCTTCTGGAACTACTGTACTATTGAGCTGCTCTGGTTAGCTAAAGAGACCAGAGGTTTAGGGCTCGGTAGCAATCTAATGGCAGCAGCTGAAAAGTTTGCTAAAGATAAAGGGTTTGGCTACATGCGTACTGAAACTCTTAGCTTCCAAGCAAAACCTTTTTATGAAAAACTAGGTTATAAAGTATTTGGTGAATTACCTGATTATCCAAAAGGTCATACAACATATTGTTTAGTGAAAGAGTTATAACAAGCTAAATAAGTGGGACACGCAACAGTTGGTTGGTTGGTTGGTTGGTTCCGCTGCACTACACAATATTACCAAACTATTATTCAGCCGCTTATTGTGGCATTTTGTGCACATCGAAAGGAAACCAGTATGTACTATCTATTAACTTATGATGTTGTTCCTGAGTATTTAGAGAAAAGAGAGCAGTTTCGAGAATCCCATATTGAACTCGCTTTAGCAGCGGTTAGTCGTGGCGAATTAAGATTAGGTGGAGCGTTAACCGAGCCATCACTTGGAGCCGCTTTACTTTTCGAAGGGGACTCACCTAAAGTGGCTGAAGACTTTGTCACTAAAGATCCGTATGTTTCAAACGGCTTAGTTAAACGTTGGTATATTAATGAATGGTCAATAGTTTTAGGTGCAGGAGTCCCGGCGAAAGAAATAGACTTTGGCTAATAAAAAGCCAATTAAACCGGGACGGAAAAGCGTTTATTCGGTTCAACTTCGTTTCACATTTTAGCCAACAATTATTTGCCTCTTAGTAGGCGTTAAGCAACACGGAGTATTCAAAGGTTATGGAGCTTTATTTAGCTATTATTCTTTTTGCAGCATCAACAACGGTAACACCAGGCCCAAATAACATAATGATTATGACTTCTGGCCTCAACTACGGTGTTAAAAATAGTATTCCACACTTGTTAGGTATCTGTTTTGGCTTTCCTGCCATGGTAATAATGGTTGGTTTAGGCTTTAGTGTTGTATTTGAAATGTATCCATTGATTCACGAAGTGATAAAGGTCGTAGGTATCGCCTATCTTTTATATTTAGCTTGGCTTATCGCATCGTCTTCGCCGACTTCACTTGAAGTAGAAAGCTCTAAGCCCTTTAGTTTTACTCAAGCTGCTTTGTTTCAATGGGTAAACCCCAAGGCATGGGTTATGGCCACAGGTGCGGTTTCAGCTTACACTTCCATTACCTCAGATATATTCTCGCAAGTACTATTTATTGCGTTGGCTTTCTTTATTGTTGCTTTTCCTTGTGTCGGGATTTGGTTATTTTTTGGTGTAGGGCTTAAAAAGTATCTTAATTCACCAAAACACCAAAAAATATTTAATTTATCTATGGCTCTGCTATTAGTTGCTTCTGTTATTCCAGTATTAAAAGAGTTGGTTGTTCAATATGTTGTCTAATAAGGCAATTAAACATAAAATTTACAGTTGGCTATTTTTGGTGCCTCGCACATTTTAGCCAACAATTTTTTTGCCGCTTAATGCGGTGTTATGTGTTTTAAAAGGTTTGAGTATGAATCAGGTTAGAGGTTTTGCTTTTTCAATTGTAATAGTCATTATTTCATTTCTAGTTTCAGCAATAGCTGCAGGCGTGCTTGCTGATTTAGCTAATGTTTGGAAAAAACCAATCATTGGCTCTGTAGCTGCTTTTTGTGTAGTTATTTCTGGCTATGTCACAGCACCTAGTCATAAACCAATAGCTTCAGGCGTTTGGTTAATTATAGGAGCCATTTCGGCTTGGCTACTGGCGGGTGATTCATTTTACCCTGAAGATCATGAACATGCATATCAGCTGACAATAATTCCTTTACTCGCAACCTATCTAAGTGGCCTATTTGCATTGTTGATATGTTTGCTGTGGCACAAAAAACAGAACAAGGATTCGATTAGTGAACCCGTTAAAAGATAAAATCAATAAACTAGTAGAAAAGAGTGCAGAGTTTAACTGGAAAAACTGCAGTATAAAGCATGATTCTCTTGAACAGATTATTGGTGAGCCATCACCTGCATGGGATATATGGGTTAATAGTATAGAAAGTATTTTAAAAACAACAGTCAGGGCAAATTCAGAGCCTTTTGTTTATTTTAAAGCGGCAAATAATTCACCGGTAAAAGGTAATGATGAAGATAAATTTTGGATTGCCAAAGAAAATTATATTAAAACATTACATGCATTAATCTCATTGCTAGAGGAAGGTGATTTGTTTAATGAATTGTTGGTGTCAGGCGTGCCAAAAAAAACCAATAAACCCAAAGATTCAACAGCAAGAACAAAGCTACCTTCCGCTCTAGTAGCAAGTAATAATAAAGTATTTATTGTTCATGGAGATGATGATGCTTTAAAGATTGAACTAGAGGTGTTTCTCTCACGTATTGGCATAAAGCCGATAGTTTTACATAGAGATGTTGAAGGTGGGCAAACTATCATTGAAAAGGCTGCCGCAAATAGTGATGTTTCCTATGCATTCATACTACTTACACCTGATGAGATTTCATATACGATTGATCAATCCAATATCATAGATGCTGATAGAAAAAAACAAACGAAAGCCAGAGCAAATGTCATCTTTGAATTTGGTTATCTTGTCGCGAAGCTTGGTAGCAAAAATGTCTGTGTCCTTCATAAAGGTGATGTCGAGATACCGACTGAGTTAAGTGGCTTTATATATAAAAAAGTCGATAAGAATATTGAAGAGATTGGTTGCTCTTTAATTAAAGATATTACAGCCGCAGGGCTTAAGCCTGAGTTATAACTTGTTATGTACCTAAGGAGAGTTTAGTGAAAATTTACGGAGATATTCAATCGGGAAATTGCTATAAGGTGAAGCTTCTTACTTCACTTATCTATATTGAACATGAATGGATAGACGTTGATATTTTAGCTAATGAAACACAGACCGATTCATTCTTAACAAAGAACCCCAATGGGAAAATACCATTACTTGAATTAGAAGATGGCAGCTGTATTTCAGAGTCTAATGCTATTTTGCATTACTTAGCATCGAATACACCTTTAATTGGTAATAGTCGTTTTACTTCAGCAAAAATTCTTCAATGGCAATTCTTTGAACAATATAGCCATGAGCCTTTTATAGCCGTTGCACGCTTTATTGCCAAATACCTTGGACTACCGGAAGACCGTAAAGCCGAATTTGAAGCTAAGCAGGCTGGCGGACATAAAGCGCTTAAAGTGATGGAAGAACAACTACAAAAAACACCGTATCTTGTGGGAGATGAATTAACTGTCGCAGATATATCACTTTACGGCTATACCCATGTGGCGCATGAAGGTGGCTTTGATCTGTCAGAATATCCGGCAATCCAACAATGGATAGAACGAATCCAGTCAAATCCAAAATACATTAGCATGGAGTGATCGGCATTTAGCAAGCTGTTAAACAGGGACAATAAAACAAGTTACTGTTTTTGTCCCTCAACATTAGAGCCAACTATTTTTTGCCCCTTAAGATTTTAGCAAATTAGTAGGGCGATATTATTACATGGAGAGTTTTGGTGAACTGATACTCAAAGTAAAAGGGTTATGATTCATGGGTAAAGCTATAGTTACTCGTCATTACCAATGGAAAATAGAAAAGGCATAAACTCTGAGGCTAAAGCCTAAAGTCGCCTAAAAATTAGGCTTTAGCCTTTAGTTAGTCGACTGCCAGAATGGCATAGATGCTTTTACTTGGAGTTCTGTAAATAACTGTACTAATCATAATTATAAAGGCAACAAAGTGCGGAAAGGAGACGTTAGCTATAAATCTATTTGCTATATATTTTCTAACAAATACTTATCTAGCTAGTTTTAAGATGTTGTAT
>NZ_JABSOV010000205.1 GCF_013215345.1 Colwellia sp.
CTGACTTATGTAATAACTTGTTTTTTTATTATTGTGTTGATACAGCTAAAATTATTTTTTTCTCCTGAACACCTTTCAATCATCTTATTTTGCAAGAATCAATAAGTGGATTAATCGTTCGTTTTTTAATAAATGTCTGCATAAAATGAATGCCATAAACTATTACGTTCACTTCTCATAAGACTCATTTCTCCAGATTCATCTATTTTCCCTTGAATTCATTAGCTAGCTTCTGAAGTCTTTGAATATCATCATGGCCAACATCAATACTCATAACCTCAGTTTGTTGAAACCATTACCATCTAAAAACGGGTTGGATAGCAATATTATATGCTTAAATTTTGTTGAATCATTTCGCCATTGCTCTGACTTAAAACCGTGCATTATCCCAACTGCTTGAAAACAATTATCTATTGTATCCTCATTAACCTTATGAAACTAAACATAAAACTTGCGTCTGTCTGTACAGTGATTGCTATATAAGTGCCCTACTTTTCCACGTCCCATTCTTTAATTCGATAAGCCTCTAAAAAGTTGTTTAACATTTCATTACCAACAACATAGATTATCTATTCGGGTATAATGAGATGGATTACCAGTGACATAAACCTTATTGCCATTACAACGAATAATGCTTTTTTAAGATGCTGGCTAAAAAATCTGACTAGCCTTTTGATCTTTTCAGTGAAAAGTTAAAAATGTAATGTTTTTTTAAGCTGATATGAAAGTGGTAATATTAAGTTTGATAGTAAAGACGAAACCGTATTTTTAAGCAATATAGCTAAGACAAAGTAATCCGGATGTCCGGACTTGGTTCGGGTGTCACTAGTACCCGAACAAGAAAACTGATGATTTAAATTTTAATTAATAATTTATTAAGTGGTAAAAATATGGAAATTAACTACATAAAATTAGGTGTCACTCTTTTATTAACCATCACACTATCAACTCTAGCTGTGCACGGAATAGAAACATATATTACGGAGTACAAAGCCAGTAAAATAAAAGAAGAAAAGATAATCAAAGACAAAGAATCTTGTTCTTTTTGGACAAAAAAACATTCTGAAATTCAATCAGAATACCGATTAAAAATGAAGACATTTACTTGCCGAAACTCAGATAAAAACTTGCAATAAAGTCCAAAACGGTTCTAGAGTCCACTGTTATAGTATGTGGACTCTTCCCCTTTCCAATAATTCTTATTACTATATGAAATTCTTCCTCATCATCGTCGGAATTCCTTATAAAGATGATAAATGCTAATTAAGTTCACTTCACCAGATCCATTATTTGAACAAAAAGTTGAATTGCTTAAACTACAATTCAGAACCGGTGCTGCATCAAAAGCAGTTCTTAAAGCTGTAGAGAATTATTATAATATTGATAGGAAAGTTGAATTATACGAAGGTCAAATTGATTCAATGCAAGCCGAAATTGATAGACTTAGGTTACTTATCGAAATTAATAAAGAGTCATCTATAAGCACTAAAATCGCCCATCTTCGCAGTTTAAGAACCTAAAAGAGTACAATAGCCCAATTTTGAAGAGTATCGGACATAGCGACCTTTATATCTGTAGGGTGTCTGTTGCTGCCATAACAGTTGTTTGCTGATTAAGGGTTTAACTTGATGTGGGGAGACATAACAACGTTTCAATAAGCGGTAATTTATAGTTGGATAAATTCTTAAAACAGTGAAAACAGCCAACTATATTTTTCTTGTTTAACAACTCGTATATCGGTCTTTCCATGCAGGTTATTGAAAGTTTTCTACCGTTGAAAACATACTATTTTACATAGATTAAATCGAAAATAGTGTGTCCATATAATCCAAAACCAAAAAACTCTTTAACAAAAAGGACATATTTTAAACTACTGTCAAATTTTGCAAAACCAAGGTTAGGATCAAAAAAAACAAAGTTATTTTCACGCTTATTTGTAATAGCTGCGCAAGCGTGACCTTTAACTTTAATAAAGGATCGTCCAGAGGGGCTCTTAAGGGAACTTTTAGCCATACCTTCAGGTGTTTGACATTTTATAAGCGTCGAATTTCTTGACATAGATACCTTTGATATAGATTGATCAAATCCTGTCATGCCTTCGCTGTAATTGCCACCAAATTGTGCTATTCGCTCAGCATAAACAAGTACACCTTTTTCCAAATGTGTATTTTTGTCATCCATTAAATTCTTTGAGTCAGGTATACTATCAAGCCCTAAAAAAGCTATTGATAGCCCTGCACAAACTCCGTCTTGAGCTTTAAGCCCCGTTTGCATACTAGCCCATCTCATACTCAGTCCGGCTCCTTGATCAAACTTTCTTGCTTTACCGCCATGACTTTTTACCAAATCTTGGAACTGTTTGAAACTACTCATAATAACTCTCCTTTAAGTGTTTTTGAATATTGATAGCTCATATCACATAACGCCTTGTTAATAGGCAAAAAATTGTTGGCTAAGATAATCGACAATCGAGAAAAAGCCAACTGTTTTTTGTGATTTTTTAACAAACTTTTAACTTTAGTCTATGTATGTTTTTTCGATGAACATATTTGATATTGCTAAATACGTTCATCTTTTACTTTTATATCTACTTCTTTGCAAAGAATTGCCGGTTACTTTACTTGTGTTATTTATATGTAAACCCACGATGAAATTAATATTTTAAATCCGCCTTTTTAAGGCTTCATTACTGTTAATCCTTGGCAAGCCCAAAAAAACTGGTTAAGGTGTGAACGGTCAAATAACTGGACGGACAACATGAGCATCAAAGAAAAGTTACAACGACAAGTGCAATTTTTTCATCCTGAAAAGAAATATTCGTTTCTACGCGGCGGGTTTTCAAGCTCCGCCCATGCTGCTCTTTTTGGCCTGCGAGAACAATTTTATAACTCCATGAAAGAAACTTTTTCCAACCGGGTTAACGACGCCGCCAAAGAATTATGCGCTGACAGTGACTACGTTCGGGCGATAAAATGCTTGCCACTTAAGACACAAGCTAAGATTGTAGTGCTCGGCGATAGTTTAACCGACGATAGCCAATCATGGTTTTCGATTATCGAACGCTCTTTCGCCATTATCAGACCCGAAGACAATATCCGATTTATCAATCTTGCCGTTTCAGGCGACACTACTACCCAGTTACTGGGGTCGGTGATCCCCGCAGCTCAATTGAAGGCTGATTTGTATTTTAGCTTTAGCGGCACTAATGATGCTCGAATTCAAGGGGGCAGTCGTTACAAACCCTGCACCAGTATTGATGAGGTTGAACGCAATCTCGCCAGTGTGATCGACTTTTCCAAACACCAAACCCATGCCCCTTGGGTTTGGCTAACACCGGTTGGCGTCGATCCTGCCCGTGTCGAAAAGCATGATTTCTTTAAACCATTGATGGCCAGTTGGTGTAACGTTCACATCAACAAAGTAGCAGATATTGTTAACCGTAAGGCTGAAAATGTGATTGATTTGCGTTCACACTTCACAGATTTGGATAACAGCCATCTACTCGATAATGACGGCCTACACTGGTCCATCGACGGCCATCAACTAGCAGCTAAAATTATTATTGCACAATTGGTCAACATATTAAGCTGATAACTTTTTATTATAATTACCAACACGGAGTCATTTTCCGGATTGAAAATAAAGCGCTACCCTCAGCAATCACCCTGCTTTTTTTACCAGCAAAATGAGTATGTATATTGGACAAAATAAAGTATAAACCTCTATCAAATTAATTTTTTAAATGATTTCCCCCCCATTGTTTAATTCATCAGTAAATGTAACATAAATGTTAATATCGATCAATTTTGTTACCTTAAGGTTAATAATAAGCCATTATCTTGTTAAAAAAAGTACAATGTAATGCTTGTTTTATTAGTTTTTCTCCAATATGCTGGTCAGACCAACATCAACGGCAAGGCAGCTAACGATATAAATTCTAGCAGCTTTTGACATAAGTGAAATTTGAGATAAGGTGAAATTATGTTGTTCTCTCTTAGCGATTTATGCGTAAAATTACAACAGCAACGCTGGGGCGGACAGATTAATTTCTGTCCATCTGGTCAAACCTTAACGCATGAAACGATGACCGCACATCAAGACTGGTTGGAGCAAAATATCCATTTTTCTTTTGGTGAAAAAATCATTGTGGTATCAACCCCTACACCTGAAACAGTTTCCACACTTTTGTGGTTGTGGCACAAAGGTGCGGTTGTCGTGCCAGTCAAACATGACATGCAAATGGACGCGATTCAAAAAATTGCTGATGATTGCCATGCGCATGCAGTGATCAAAGATCAAGACATCACTGAACTTGAGCC
>NZ_JABSOV010000206.1 GCF_013215345.1 Colwellia sp.
CAGTAGCATTAAGATAGTTTTTAGTATTATTTTCATGAATTATTTGCTGCCATGGTTGCCTTTAAACCTTCTAACCAATTTTCAGTGTTTTCATCTTTTGTCTTACTGTAAGCTAAATAAAATTGGTAATGCTCAATAGCTTTAGCGATGTCTTGCAGGTAAACATCATAAACGAGTGCCAAATTATAATGTGCTAAGGCGTAATCCGACTTATGACTAATTGCCTGTAAGTAATAAGACTTGGCGATATTAATGGCGCCCTTTTTTTGTGCCAGATAACCGGACAAGTTCAATGCCTGTGGCATATTGGGATTTTTCTCTAACGCTGTTTTTGCATAAACTTCTGCTTGAGCTAAGTTATCTTGTTTAATACTAATTAACGCTAAATTAGCCCATGAACCAGCAATATTTGGCTGGCGTTCACTCATGGAGATAAATAACTTTTCAGCCTTCGCTAGCTCATTATTATTTAACGCTACAATGGCATTTTTATAGATCTGCAGTTCTTCAATTGAAGACTCGGCAGTTTGCTTAGTCACTGCCGGCTGGTTACTTGTTACTTGATTACTACAAGCCGAGATAGTCATGAGCAAAATGATGACTAAGGTAATGTTCAAAGTAATGCTCAGATTAGATTTAATGTAAGACATTAATAAAGTCCTCTACTTTTGGCTCTCGCTGATACCTGATTGGAAATAAATGCTGTAACGCTTGATGGCTCTTTTTTATCCATTGATCGTAAATATCATCTTGGGTATAGGCTAGGTTAACTTCGTAAAATTCGATGGCTTTTTCTTCAAATGGAAAGGCCTGATCTTCGAGCAAAAATAGATATTGCTCTTGTTCGTCATTGTTAAGATGTTTGGGCACTTCAGACGTTAATAAAGCCTGACTAAAGTCGTTGTAAATAGTGGCAATGGCATAGGTTGCTTCTGTTGCTGTTTCTGCAACGCCATAAGAAGAAGCGCGGGCATAATAGTTAACACTGGCTAGCATACTTTGCTTTTTCCGTTTTAAATTCTTCTTTAATGGCCTTACTAGTTTCACTTTGGAAAATCGCTGGTTTTCGTGACGTGCTAGGGCAATGGCAGCATTTGAAGCAATAAACTTAGCCTGATCATTTTTAGCCGAGTTTGGCGTTCTTTTATCCGCGGCAAGAATTTTTTTATGCCAAAAAAGGCCTTTATTAAGTTCGTTAGTCTCAGTATATAATTGCGTTAAGGTATACATAGCTTCGAAATAGGGCGTAAAAGGTTGCGGGTAAGTTTTAATATATTTTTTTAATGATCTAATAGCCGAAAGGGTATCGTTATTGGTTTGATAAAGTTCAGCGGCTTTGAGTAGTGAAGCCATTTTATATGCTTTACTATTTTCACGGCTCGACAATTTTTCTAACTCTTTTGCCGCGGCAATATTTTGCTTAGAATTTAAGTAGGCAACAGACAGTTTTTTAGCGATATCATTTGATTTTTTATGCAGCGGATAGAGCTTTCTAAAACGCTTAATATAGTCAATGGCCGGTAACCACTGTTCACTTTGAATTGATAAAGCGATAGCATCAAATAAACCCGAGGCTGCGGTTGTGCTCTTTGGTGTGAGCAGAGAAATCCTCGCGTAGTGTTCAATAGCTAGCTGCATCTCTTTTTGTTCAGCCGCGCGACTGCCTTGATAAAATATCGCTAAGGCAAGGCCTTCGGTTGCTGAGGCTTTATCTTTAGGGCTTAGCTCTTGGTCATTTACTAAAGAAAAATAGCTATGCTCTGCTGCTAGGTACTGCTTTGTTTGAAAGTAGGCATGTGCTCTTACCATATTAATATTACTGATCAGTTTGCTGTTTTTATCACTGATAACTAATTCAGCTAAAACAATGGTATCGCTAAATCTCTTATTGCTATAGGCGATTTCACTGGCTCTGGCGATGACTCTGATGGTGTGTTTATCTGTTGGGTATTGCTGTGCATATAAAATTGACGGCTCAATGAATCGACTGAGCCAAACAGCCTGACTTTTTGGATTTTTCGCAGCAGCTAATAAGTTATCTGCTAAGGTAATCGCTTGATAGGCAGCATCTTTATTGGTGATGATCTGTTCGTCAAACCCCGCCAGTTGATAATGCTTATAGGCAAGATTTTCATCATTATGTTGTAAATACAGCGAAGCAAATAAGAAGTGGATATTATCTTGGCGAGAGTAGGCGTAAAAATGGCTTAAATAATTTTTATACCAACGCTCTGCACGAGTGAAGTCCGCTGGCAATTTACCTTGTTGATACTTTTTATGGTAAGTCGCAGTCTCAACTAAAATATGGTTTTTCAGTGCGAGTTTTATCATCTCATAGCGCTTTTTATAGCGACTTTTTTTGTTAAGCCAATAGCTACTGCTTGGCTGATAGTCGGCATAAAATTGCTCGAAAGCGGCTTTTCTTTGTTCGATAAAACCAGCTTGCTTCCATATGTCGACCATTTTTAAAGAGGCTTGTGCTGAGAACTCAGAGTCAGGGTATTGGTCGATATAACTGTTTAATGTAGTTACCGCATCGTTATAGCGCTGTTGTTTGAGGAAAGTGTCACTTAAGCTGCTGTAAATATAATATAAATTATTAACATGCTCAGTTTGTTTAAAGTACAAGTTAAGTGGCTCAGCGCCGCCCAGGTAGGAGAATGATAATCCCATGGCGCGAAAATACTCATCAAATAAACTGCGCTGACTAGCTGTTAATTGCTCATATTGTTGAAAGTCATTAAAGTTAATAACTTGCACAAAATCATCGGCTGCTTCAATATAAAACTCTTGTTTAAAGCGGGCCCAACCACGCTTATACAATGATTTTTCGTAGAATACGGCATTGTTTTTAGCAATAATTATTTCGGTATATTTATCTTCAGCTTGCGGATATTGCTTAGCACTAAAAGCATATTCAGCCAGTCTAAATTGTGCTTCTAAATAGTAAATTGATTTAGGGTAATCTTGAGCCAACTGCTTTAATGCTTCATGTGTCTGCTCGTAATCATCCTGTTGATCATAAGCCTTGGCTAGCTGATAAAGCGTGACATCATTGTGTTTAGCCTTGGGGTAATCTTTTATCGAAGTTTCTAATAGCTCAATAGTTCTGTTTAATTTTTCATTGGCCAGTTTTGTTTCTGCTTCCTCTGTGGCCGAGTTCAGTAATAACTCTTCTGATAATTTAAATTCGATAGCCGCCAGCCTATTTAATGCATCGGCACGAGATAAGTCTGATTTTGAGGCATGTTTTAAATAATTTATGTAGGCGTCGCGAATATCATTTTCTGACTTGGCGATGGCCTTCGTCTGTTGCGCATCTTTATGTTGTTCAGTGTTATCTATGCTTTGTAATGTTTGCCGAGAGCTCTCTTGATCGTTACAGCCACTAAGTAATCCGCTCAAGCAGCAAACTAGCAGTAACGATAACTTAGTGGCATTAAGCTGTGAAAAAACAAGTGGAAAAAAAATAAATTTTGATAAATTACGCGGCATTATTGTGCCACCGTATTGTTGTCATAAAGTCTGGCCAAGCCATATCTAGATTGATTTAAATAGCTGCTCAACTGTGCAACTCTGTTGTGCATTATGCTTTTTGCCATTTTCACTGTTAGTACATCATATGCTTGAATTATCGAAGACAAGTCCTGACTTAATTTAGGATTATTTAATTTCGTCTGCCATGACTTTAATTGTCCTACGTTCTGGCGCTGAGTAAAGAAGTAACTGGGGTAATTAGCCGATAAGTCGATATGCTTATTGTTAATAGTCATACTGACGCCGTTACTGATGCCATTACTGAGCTCAATCGGATGACTTGCTAAATTAATGGGGGCGTCAATCAATTGAGTGAGTGTTGAAATTTTATCTTGGTAATAACTTGCTGCTTGTGAGTAACCCAGTGATGCGGTGGCAAGTTGTTGTGACTTTTCATAAAAAAATGGCATCAATAAAAATGCCTCATCAATAGGCAGATCATCTTGCTGCTTTTCCTTTAAAAACCGACTTGCGTTTAATGCACCAAGAAAATCATCT
Organism: Colwellia sp.; assembly: GCF_013215345.1. Classification (GTDB taxonomy): domain Bacteria; phylum Pseudomonadota; class Gammaproteobacteria; order Enterobacterales; family Alteromonadaceae; genus Colwellia. The sequence goes on from NZ_JABSOV010000206.1 coordinate 4,036, forward strand.
TGATAGGCAGCGGTTAAGGCAATACCAAGTAGCGCTTGATTACTATAACGGCTGCTAAGGCCAACTAATTGGAAGGTTTTTCTAGCGTTACGATAATAGGCTTGATTTAACAGCGAATAGCCTAGGGTAATATATAAACGGTTTAATGTTTTCTCTTGGACCGCTGT
>NZ_JABSOV010000207.1 GCF_013215345.1 Colwellia sp.
TGATGTTAGCGTGGGCCATAGTAGATTGACCTACATAAGCATGTAATTCACCACGTAGAGATGGACGGTCATCAACATAAATCGCTTCACCCGCAACTTGTTTGTCAGCACTTTCATGTTTTTTGTGAGTACCAACGCCACCTAAACCAACACCTATTTGACCTTCAACAACATTTTTATCTGTGTTTGAACTAGCTTTTTTAATATCAATTAAAGTACGCATTAATTATTCACCACTCGTGTTTCAATTACGTTACTTGTATAAGCACTTTGTAGCTCTAAATAACATTTTTCAATAAGGTTTTGAGCTACTGTCATACGGTACTTATCAGAAGCACGTACATCAGTCATAGGTTGGAAATCAGATGCTAACGCTGCTTTTGCTTGCGCTACTGATTCTTTAGATAAATCTTTACCTAATAATGCCGCTTCAGCAGCTGAACCACGCTTAGGAATACCAGCCATGCCACCAAATGCTAAACGTACATTTGTTACTTTTTGACCATCTTGCTCAATGAAGAATGCTGCTAATACCGCAGAAATATCATCATCTAAACGTTTAGAGATCTTGTAAAGCTTAAGTGTTTGACCAGCAACTGGCTTAGGAATTGTAATTGACTTGATAAATTCAGAAGTTTTCAGAACAGTCTTTTTGTAATCAAGAAAGTAGTCTTCAACTAAAATTGTACGCTCTACGCCGTTAAGGTGTAGTGTCATTGTTGCGCCAAGAGCGATAAGTGCAGGAGGCATATCACCGATAGGTGAAGCGTTACCTACGTTTCCGCCTAGCGTACCTGTATTACGTACTTGTTTTGCACCAATACGTTCGATCATGTCACCTAAGTCAGGGTAGTAATGGTGTAAAGTATCGATAAACTCGCTGTAAGGTACTGCTGAACCGATAACGATTTCAGTATCAGTTTCTTCAAGGGTAGTTAATTCTGCAACATTACCAATATAAACAAGCTTTTTAACAACAGCTAAGTTTTGCGTAACTGAAAGTGCTAAGTCGGTACCACCAGCAAGTAACGTTGATTTAGGCTCTCTGACTAATTCAGTCGCTAACTCATCAATGTTCTGAGGAGCAAGATAAGTATTACCATTGCCATTTAATGTTGGTGTTGGTAATTTTGTGAATTCGTTAAGCGTATTAAGTGTGTCTTGGTAGTGCTTAGCAAAAGAATCATCACCAATATTTTCGCTTGAAGTAATAGCAGCATCAATAATAGAACGGTAGCCAGTACAACGACATAAGTTACCCGCTAAAGCTTCAAGAACTTCATCACGATTTGGGTTTTGGTTATGTTTGTGTAAAGCAAAAGAAGACATTACAAAACCAGGGGTACAGAAACCACATTGTGTACCATGGTTGTCTACAATAGTTTGTTGGGCGTGATGTAACTTAGCGCCGTCTTTCAAATCTTCAACTGTAATTAGTTGCTTACCGTGTAAGTTACCAACAAAGGTAATACAAGCATTAACTGCTTTGTAGTTAAGTTGTTTGCTGTTTTCAGCATCTAGCTCAGCTAGCACTACGGTACAAGCACCACAGTCACCTGAAGCACAACCTTCTTTTGTGCCAGATTTAAATTGCTCTTCACGTAAGTATTGTAAAACAGTCGTATTAGGATCTAAGTTTTCAATCTCTACAACATCGTTGTTCAACAGGAATTTTATTGTATTTGCTACCATTATTCTTTCCGCTTTAATTATATTTTTAAGTATCGACTTGAATATTTGTATGCATTCACTATAGCAGAATAAATAGTTGACACAAGTGTCAGCTTCGTGTTTTTTGTAAACCCTTGATTTACATAGTTAGCTGAATAGATGGGTAAACATCACCGAATCTAGTAGGGGTGTAGCGGTTTTTTCCTTAATAATATTTGTTCAATTGAGATTTTTTATGGTTTTTACTATGTGAAATGTGGCCGAAAGGGAATTCATATCATGGTAAAGTAGGCTCGAGTAAAGGTCTTAATATCAAGTATTCCCTCGGCCAAAAAGTCGTTCATAAAAGTCGATAATAAAGCGGCTAAAAATGGTTTATTAGTCACTTAAATATCAGACTATTTTTCTAGGATTTTTCTATTTTTAGCAATAACTAGCTTTTTCATAGGACTTTCGCTGCTGTTTTTTTCATTGTGGTGTACTCAATAAAAAGGAAGACTAAATGAAACTTAATACATGTGTAACGGCGCTCTTTTTATCAGTCACTAGCCAGGCACTCTTTGCCGGTGCAACTTATGCCAATGAAGCTTATTCCGATGAAAGTTATGCCATTGAAAAAAATTCAGCCATCGAACCGATTATGGCCACAATTCCCGCAGGTAGTTTTGAAATGGGTTCAATAGCGAGCGAAAACTCGCAGCCGCTACATCAAGTTAATGTCAGTGAATTCAGCATGGGTAAATATGAAGTGACAGTAAATGAGTTTCGTCAGTTTGTCGAAGCCACTAATTACGCTGTACCACAAGAATGTCGCCATCAACTCAATGGTTGGTTTAGAGCTTATTCAAAAGGGAACTGGGAAACCAATGCCTTAAACACCAGTGAATTTCAGCCAGTGGTTTGTATTAATTGGCAAGCGGCCAATGCTTATACTAAGTGGTTAGCAAAAGAGACAGGCAAACCGTATCGCTTACCAACAGAAGCTGAGTGGGAATACGCTGCCCGAGCCGGCACTAAAACCGATTACTTTTTTGGGGATGATACCGATCTTACCAAAGTATGTGATTATGCCAATACTGCAGACTTAACGGGTGAGAACGTTTTACAACGCGATAGTAATACCAGTTATTATAATTGGTCGGGTGATATGTCAAATTGTGATGACCACTCAGCCTATGCCAGCATAGTGGGCATGTACAAAGCTAATCAATTTGGTTTACATGATGTGGTGAGTAACGTTTTAGAAATGCTGGCAGATTGTCGAAGTGTCGATTATAGCAATACCCCCATTGATGGCTCGGCTTTCATTGATGAAAAATGTGAAAGTCGCTCAACCCGTGGTGGCAGTTGGCACTGGAGTCATTCACCTTTAGCGCAACGCGGCAGTATTCCAGAAGACTTTTCTGGTGGTGTTGATGGCTTTAGATTAGCCCTTGATGGCAAAGCGCCTAAGTTATCTTCAGCGAGTAAAAAGTTCTTAGCAAGATTAACTTTTGCTCAGCAACAAGAACAAAAACGACGGGATATACAACCTGCTTTCCCTGATGCGGTCAGTAATGTAAAAATACAACAAGATGATAAAACAGTCACCATCAGTTGGGATAAAAACGAACAAGAAGATGTTGAAAGCTACCGTGTATATCGCAATGAAGTTACCGGCGGTATGTTCAAATTGTTAGCGACGAATTTAACTACCACTAGGTTTACTGAGCCGAAAATGGGGTTAATGAAGTATGACTATGCTGTGGTTGCGGTGAGCTTTCATCAACAAAGCCACTATAGCGAAGTGTCTACTCAAGCGGGCTGGATTGAAATTCCAGGTCGCGTTGAAGCCGAGTGGGCTGCTGAATCGAGTGATAGCTCGCTGACACGCACTTCAGATGACGATGGTGGTTACAACTTCACAGGTATCGGTGGTATTGGTGCTGAAGCACAATTTACTTATCAAATAGAAGTGCTTGAAGCAGGTCTATATAAATTGGCATATCGGGTAGCTACGCCACGTGATACCAAAGGTTTTGAAGTATTAGCTAATGATAAAAAAGTGGGCGTTGATCTAGTGACTGCAACGGGCGGTTATCATGAGTGGCAGACGCAACAGGGCTTAGAAGTTCAATTGAAAAAAGGTAGAAATACCGTGACCTTGAAATCTCTAGATAATAATTGGAAACTGAATTGGTTAACCTTAACTAAGAGCTAATATTTTAGTTAAATAGCCAGTTATAAACCATAAAGGCAGTACTTAGCTCACTAAGTACTGCCTTTTTTATCTGAGGTAAAGAGTATTAGTTCAAACCTGATTAGACTCTTTTAGTAAATAGGGTCTTAGCAAGCCAGACCGCTGCGAAACCACCATAGCCGTCGTTCATAATTAAATTAACAATGATCACTTTGTGCGCTTTATAGTCCTTTAAGTCTGAATACCACCATAATTAACGTGTTCAGATCATGTGCCTGCATCATACGAATATTGTGCGCTCAACATTTCAATGATTTCCGCATTGCT
>NZ_JABSOV010000208.1 GCF_013215345.1 Colwellia sp.
ATGTTGAAGCCTATAAGAATCAGTTTAAAGACACTTAACAAGTCGTTTAAAAAGGACAAAAAACAGTTGGCTTTTGCTCCTTCGTCGCTTATTTTAGAAAACTATTTTATTGCCTCTTAACGAGGCGTTGGTATGACTCCCCACGGCAAGTTAAATACACCGATCCTTACTCATTTCGTCGTGGCACCTGTCTTCAGTTTCTATTCGTGGTTCAATAGCCTAGGCTATTTCCATTCTAACGCCGTCGGTGGTTGTGCCACATCCGATGTTTAACTCCATGCGCTAACTCAAAACCTTTTTTTAAGACATTATTCATGCAGGCATCCTTGCTAAACGTAACTTAACATCAAGCACAGGCAAAACAACTTCACGGGAGAGAGCCCAAATGTAGGCAATTATTTGTCGAGCAATGGCCGTCACTAATTAACCTAAGCCTACGCAATGCCTGTACGGCTTTATTACTGAGAACTTCACCTAAGTGAATGGACTTTGCACCACGTTGGTCTTCAATAAAAGCGACTTCTGTGAATGTTTTATGGGTATCTAAGCCAATGAAAAGTATGTTATGTTTTATCATGCTAGCCTCTCGTGGGAGTCATTGTGTCTATGTTTTCATTTTAACTTTGTACAAGGAATCAGTATGGTTCGTAAAATTTCAGGTGGTTGTTTATGCGGAACTGTAAAATTTACTGTTAATGACAGTTTCGATAACTTTTACTTTTGCCATTGTGAGCAATGCCGAAAAGTATCAGGTTCTTCACATGCGTCTAATTTGCTGACCACAATAGGTAATATCGAATGGTTAAGTGGGTCTAATAAAATAGTTCGTTTTGACCATAAAGAGGGGGCTTTTACGAAAGTATTTTGTTCTATATGTGGCTCTGGATTACCACATGAATCACAAAGTGGTGAATGTTTAGTTGTCCCAGCAGGTAGTCTTGATGCGGAACCATCATTAACTCCCAAAGCTCAAATATTTTGTAGTGAGAAAGCTGGGTGGTTTACAGCTGGCATTGAAGCTCCAGAACACTCAGGTTATGAGTCGGCGGGTTAAAAATATAACAAGAATTTCAAGCAGGACAAAAAACAGTTGGCTTTTGCTCCTGGGTCGCTTATTTTAACCAGCTATTATTTGCCCATTATTATGGGCGTTATAACTACTAGGGATCTTATGAGAAAAATTGTCAGTTCAGGTTCTCACCTCGAAGAGCCAATAGGCTTCTCTCGGGCATGTAGAATTGATAACTTTATTTCCGTTTCTGGTACTGCTCCATTAGATAATGGTAAAACAGTTCATATTGGTGATGTCTACAGTCAAACAAAGCACTGCCTTGAACTCTCAATTCTCGCTATAAAAGAGGCCGGAGGTAGTATACGAGATGTTATCCGAACTCGAATAATGCTTACCGATATATCTCGTTGGAAGGAAGCTGCACAAGCTCATGGAGAGTTATTCTCTACTATTAAACCAGCCTGTACTTTTGTTGAGGTTAGTCGATTCATCGATCAACAATGGCTAGTCGAGACAGAAGTTGATTGTGTAGTAACGTAGTTATAAGCCAATTAAGAAGGGACACGCGACAGTTGGCTGCGTTTCGCTCCGCTTCACATTTTAGTCAACAACTTTTAGCAAAGTATGGCAAAAGGAAACTCGTTTGAACCTTCGAATAACATCAGTAATATTATTACTTCTTTTCACTGGTTACACAGCTTATACAATGTCAATTGCTCAACAATCATTGTTAAGCTTTGGATACCAGTTAATTTCTAGTCCAGATACAGCACAAGTCGTTTTTGATCTATACATTATGGCATTCTTAGCCATAGTCTGGATGTATCAAGATTGCAAAAAGTTAGGGAAATCAATTGTATATTTCCTACCTTTTGCACTGCTGACTTTAGTGTTTGTATCAATTGGCCCGTTACTTTACCTAGCTTTAAAACCAATTGCTGAGACAACCAAAATATAACAAGCAAATTAATCAGGACAAATAACAGTTGGTTTTTTATCCTGCATCGCTTGTTTTAGCCAAAAAGTTACACGCTATCGATGTCTAAGCCAATCAAAGTGGACACAATTACATGCGTTTCGCTTAGCTACACCTTTTAGCCAAGGATTAAATCGTCCTGTTGCTTCGATGACAACACGAGTTACCTTGTGTTTTTTTATTTCGTTAATGGCTTCTTCAATGCCGCTTTCGTCGTTACTAACAACAAATTTTATGTCTAAAGGCCGTAGGTAAATGTCGAGTTGAGTTTACCTGTATAGACACTAACGTTAATTTCATTTTGATTATTTATGCTATTCATAATAAGCTCACTCTGCTTTGCTATTCGGGCTCGAAACCCAGTTGACTATCCGGGTTTTAGTGCTTGGCGTTTTATACGGCGTTCCATCTTGTTATCGGTATCTCAATGGAGGAGCCTACGTTCAATCGAACTACCGTATAAAAAGGCATTGGTTACAGCCAACGCTTGGGCCTCACTTTACCTAAACGGTTTTAAAAGAATAAAAAAGATGGATGTATTATCCATACAAGCAATTCAACGTGACACGCAACAGTTGGCCGCGTTCACTCCGTCACAATTATGGCCAACAATTACTTAGCCCGTTAATGTGGGCGCTATATCCCAAGGAAAATTTATGCACTCTGGAAAATCACGTAGATTAAGAAAAAAGCTTTATTTAGATGAATTTGCTGTTAAAGGAGTTGAATTAGATTGTAATTTAACTTGTAAGAATGAGGATGAATTAGCAACAATAATGGATGAATTTTTTGTTTATGTTAATACGCTAAATTTGTGTATTGGCGGTGGTGGGGATCTGACTTCCTTTGCCGGATTTATTTCTTCTCATGAACGCTATGGTTCAGTCACTGAATCGGACATATCAAGCATCTCTAATTGGTTGAAAGGCCAAAGTGTTGTTTCAGAATTTAATATTGGTGAGCTTGTAGACGCTAGCTAGGGCAAATAACAGATAGGAGCCTATCTCTCGTCAATAGACCTTAGTGAGCTCGGTCTATCTATCTTTCTACCTAGGAGAAATAAAATGTTCAGTCATATAATGATTGGTGCAAATGATGTACAAGAATCGAAAGTTTTTTACGATGCTATTTTAGCAACCATGGGTTACGAACCTGGTGTGATCGAAGAAAAAGGACGTTGCTTTTATTTTACTAAAAGTTGTGTTTTGGCGCTCATTAAGCCTATAAATGGCGAGCCCGCATGCCATGGTAATGGCTCTACTATTGGTTTCTCAGCAAAGACCTCTGATATAGCTGATGCTTGGTACGCCGCTGGCATTGCGAATGGCGGCACTGCTTGTGAAGATCTTCCTGGGGTACGTGAGGGAGCGATTGGAAAAATATATTTAGCTTATTTACGAGACCCTTCAAATAATAAAATTTGTGCACTTCATCGGATAGATTAATCTTGCAATTATCGTAAAAGGGCCATAAAAGGCACTGAAGAGGGTAGGTTTTCAGTTGGCTGTTTTTGATCCTCGACTTTTTAACTGACAATTTTTAGCCCTTTATTAGGGCGTTATAAATACCTAAAGGATTGAGTTTGGACGTAATATTCTTCGCAGCAAATAATGACTGCGATTTTAGTAGTTTTGAAGACATTCCGGAATCATCAATTTTGGGTGGTGGTAACTTTACCAAAGACCACATTGGTGATTTACTAAGTTGCTTCAAATGCGCGAGCTCTGCTTTAAGTGATAGCCTCTGGTTGTTACCGCTAAGCTTCTCTGAAGAATTAGCAACAATTAATGATAATAAGCTTAAAGATATAGCGGGTTATTGGTCAGAAGAAGGTTCATGGGAAAATACAAAGGTTAACTCTATGGATTTAGTTGGACATTTATTAGAGTTAAAATACGCTTATTTGCAACATTCAGACAAAAGAATTTTTGCGCTATTTCAGTAAACGTTTATACAAGGTAATTAATACAGGACATGCAACAGTTGGCTGCGCTTCTCACAACGTTTAGCCAACTTATGTGGACTCCCTCTTGTCAACAACAAAAAATTGATACAAAGAAATTAATGCATACTTATGTACGAG
>NZ_JABSOV010000209.1 GCF_013215345.1 Colwellia sp.
ATCATAACTGGTTAAGCTATTACCAAACCACTCATGACCTGTTTCATGAATAATAATAAAATCGAATTTTAACGAAACGCCAACACCAGTCCAATCAGCACTAACGTCAGCTCCGCGGTTATAACCATTTTTAAAACCATTGCCGTATGTCACCGCACTTTGATGTTCCATGCCAGTGTACGGGGCTTGAATAAGTTTATAGCCGTCTTCAATAAAGGGGTATTCGCCAAAATATTTTTGGTAAGAAACCATCATAGGTTTAGCTTGCTTAAATTGCTGTTTAGCTTTTTCTAAATCTTGCGGTAACACATAATAATCGAGTGTTAATTTCCCGAGTTTTTCACCGAAATGTACGTAATTACCAATGTTTAAAGAAACACTATAATTGTTGATTGGGTTAAGTGTTTGCCATACATATTCGGTGTAACCGTTAGCTAAAACATTCGTTTGTATTAAGCGTCCGTTAGAGATGTTTTTCAGATCAGAAGGTACCGACACCCGCATTATCATGTTTTCAACTTCATCAAGTTGTTGATCTTTGTTTGGCCACCAAACCATAGAGCCAGTACCTTGACAGGCAGTGTTTATCCAGTGCTTTCCTAGAGAGTCTTTTTTAAAGGTAAAGCAGCCAAAACGTCCCGTTGCTTTTGGATAACCCGAATAATGGAAATCTATTTCTTCGATCTCGCCTTTTGTCAGTGTTTTAGGAAAAGAGACATAAACCGTATTTACCTCTCGTTCATACTTAAGCGACTTACCATGATATAGAATTTTATCTATATCAAGATTTTGGTACAGATCAAGCTGAATCATATTGTCTGCTTTAAGCATTTTAAAACGTATTTTATTATTACCTGAAATATATTTTTTCTCAGGATCGACCTTGATTGATAAGTCGTAACTGAGCAAATCATTATTCGCCCTATATTCACTGTAATTTCCCCAAAGCTTATTCTTTTTGGGGTAACTAAGTTTTTGTTCTGCCACAAGAAGTTTTTCATCATGTTGCATAACAATAATATTGCTGGTTAGCTCGGCAAGGCTGAGCAGCTGTGGCGTATGGTACTTGGCTTTTATTTGCAGCTGCGTGATGTTTGAGCTTGAACCTGAGTCTTGGTCTAGGTCTAGGTCTAATAAAACTTTCCCCTTAAGATCCGTTCGAACGCCTACTCGAGATTTTTTATCATAAACAATGGCACCTTCAATAGCTTGCTTACCCTTTGAGCTAATAATGGTCAGTTCAGTAAAATTGGCATAACTGGCAATGCTGGTAATATAAAAAAAAATAAACAGTAAAGATTGGGCTAACTTCATAATTAAATAACTCTAATAAATGGAAAAATGGCCTACGATCTTTGGCTGATTCAATAATGAAATCAGCGGATGATTCAGCAGTTTATTCCGCGGTTAAGACGATGATTGAATTAACCATTGAACCAGCTGCAGAGCAGGCTTAACGATATTTTATGTGAATTGCTCTACTAACTATTAAGCTGTTACGCCCGAGATAAACACTATGGCAATAGCAACAGGTACCAAATAACGAATTAGCACTTGCCAGGCCAGAAAGGCTGATTTTTTTAACCCTAACTCAGCTTTCATTTCCTTGGCCGGAATTCGCCAGCCAACAAAAATTGCCGTTAAAAATCCGCCAATGGGTAATAAAATACTGGCAGAGATATAATCAAGGCTTTCAAAAATAGTCTTACCTTCAAGTAACGATATAAAACCGAATGGTTGAAACTCTTTGATTAGGTTCAATGACAACACAGAGCTGATACCCAAAAGCCACATAACTAAGCCACTAACAAAGGTGGCCTTTTTTCTGGTAAAAGAAAACTTTTCCGCTACCCAAGCGATTATGGGTTCAAAATTGCCAATACATGAAGTAAAGGCTGCCGCGATAAGCAATAAAAAAAAGATTGCAGTAAATAACTGCCCGCCTGGTAAATCTCCCAAAGCAATGGGGAGTACTTGAAAAACTAGTCCTGCGCCGGCATCAGGCGTTAAGCCGTGGGCAAAAACCAAGGGAAAAATAGCAAAACCAGCCAGCATAGCAACCAAGGTGTCAGCAAAAACCACTATAAAAGCGTTTTGAGCGATTGAAGCTTTCTTAGGTAAGTAAGAGCCATAGGTAACCATTACCGCCATCGCAATACCAATGGAGAAAAAAGCCTGTCCCAATGCCAGTAAAAAGGTCTCTCCGGTTATTTGAGAAAAATCAGGGGTTAATAAGAAATTCACCGCCGCGGAAAAATCTCCCACTAAAGCCGCATAAATCACCATAATAATTAAACAAATAAATAATGATGGCATTAATATACTTACCGCTTTTTCAATGCCACCTTTCAAGCCTCTTGCATTAACTAACATGATGATAACAATAACTAACGAGTGCCAAAACAGTAACCGCATGGGATCAGACATCAGCTCATTAAAAACAACTTTCGACTGCTCAGCATTAATGCCCTTAAACTCCCCTACTACCGCCATAGTAAAATAGTCTAAAGTCCAACCTGTGATCACTGTATAAGTAAGCATCATCATAAACACCGCTACTATTGCCATACCGCCAACACCTGACCAACGAGATGATAAATTATTTTGCTCTGCCACTTCTTTAAAGCTACCCGCAGCCGAAGCGGCATTTTTAGCACGACGACCAATTGCCCACTCTGACATAACGAGTGGCACACCAATACACAGTGCGCAGGCAAGATAAACCAAGACAAACGCTGCGCCGCCATTTTCACCTGTTACATAGGGAAAGCGCCAGATATTGCCTAGCCCAACAGAAAAACCAATAGAGGCCATAAGAAAAGTTAGTCTTGATGACCAATTTTCTATCTTACCTTCTCCTGCAATTGCAGCCATTTTTTACTCCTAGTCGATAAAAACAGATTATTTGGCAGAATTTTTTGTCTTAATCACTCGTGATGCAGCAATGAATAAAACAAAACTAAATTGCCCATTAACGGTGTTTTATATATTTAGTTACGTATTTCTATTTTTATTAATAACAAAATATTTTTTTTTACCTAGTACCTATGTCATTAGCCGTAGCAAAAGTGTCACCAATATCAATTTGGGTGTTACCAATGAAAAACCCCTGACAGCGTAAAGCAACAAGCGATTGATTAATAAAGAAAATAACCAGTTATCATTAGCATATTGAAAAATAGCCATTGCATAAAAAATAGCCTTGAACTTTTAGGTATATTGTATACATTGGTAATGTCCGGTAACTATTTGACTCATTTTGTAGTGCTCTGTAGGCAATTATTATTACCAAAATGAGTACATTAAAACTTTAAAAAAAGTGGTTGTCCTGACAGTTATAAATGCTGTAGTGAGTTGTACTGAATTGACGAGCTAACAGTGAAAGTGATTAATCTTTGCTAAAAAAAACAATATGAGGATATCAAAATGATAGATACTAAGGTCAAAAATAAAAGCAGTTATGCTGCTTGCTATAAAACGGCATTGGCTTCCATAGCCATGTCGATAACTATGATGGGTAATGCCGCAACCGTTAATAGTCCGCCAACGGCAGATAGCATTATTAACTTAAGTAAACCCGGTTCACATGCCCATGCACTTTCACAAAGTAGCCCGGTAGCTCAGTCTACAACAGCTTATAATGCCGGTGAAAACATACTGCGTTATAACTACAACTGTGGTACAAAAATATCAATTCGTTCCGAGTCTTATATCACAGCAGAAAACTTGCAAGCGGTATGTGATGAGTTAATTTCTGAAGAAGAGCGTTACCACCGATTAATGAAAACGGCTAAACAGCCTTTAACGGGTGACAACAACACCACAGTGCAAATTAACGCCTTTAAAGACTATGCCTCTTATCAATACAATGCAGCGCAAATATTTGGTATAGACACCAATAATGGCGGTATGTATTTAGAAGGTGATCCGAGTGTTCCCGGTAACCAAGCCAGTTATGTAACCTATATTACTGATGATGGTAGTAGTTGGTGGATAATGAACTTA
>NZ_JABSOV010000021.1:0-5142 GCF_013215345.1 Colwellia sp.
CATTACTAACTGTATCGTTATGGGGCGTGCTGAAGCTTTTGCTATGAAAGAAAAGCCTGGTGTGAGTTTCTTAGACGGTATTGGTAATGGTTTAGGTTATGGCGCTGTCTTATTAGTGGTTGCATTCTTCCGCGAGCTTTTAGGCTTTGGTAAAATCTTCGGTATGGAAGTATTTCAGTTAGTGCAAAACGGTGGTTGGTACCAAGGTAATGGCTTATTGGTTTTACCATTTAGTTCGTTCTTCATTATTGGTTTAGTCATCTGGGCTATTCGCCAGTGGAAACCTGAACAAGTTGAGGAGGGTTAATTATGGAACATTATTTAAGTATATTTATTAAAACCATTTTCATTGAGAATATGGCGTTAAGCTTCTTCTTAGGTATGTGTACTTTCCTAGCTGTGTCTAAAAAAGTTGATACTGCTATTGGTCTCGGTGTAGCGGTTGTTGTGGTTCTTGGTCTTGCAGTTCCTGCTAACCAAATTATCTACCAAGCAATTTTAGCGCCGGGTGCACTTGATAGTCTAATGGGTATTACTGATCCGAAAGAATCAATTGACCTTAGCTTCTTGTCATTTATTACCTTTATTGGTGTTATTGCCGCCTTAGTACAAATATTGGAAATGCTGTTAGACAAGTATTTCCCTGCGTTGTATCAAGCGCTTGGCATCTTCTTACCTTTAATCACCGTTAACTGTGCCATTTTTGGTGCGGTATCATTTATGGTTGCAAAAAACCTTACCCTTGGCGAAAGTGTTGTTTATGGCATTGGCTCAGGTGTAGGTTGGATGTTAGCAATTGTATTGATGGCTGGTTTGCGTGAAAAGATGAAATATTCTGATATACCAGACGGGTTAAAAGGTTTAGGGATTACATTTATTACTGCAGGTTTGATGGCTTTTGGCTTCTTATCTTTCGGTGGTATTTCGTTATAAATTTGGTTGGTGTAATGCAAGTTAATATGCATTACACCCTTAGAAAAGTTTAAGGAATAGTCGATGGAAATTATTCTCGGCGTATCGATGTTTACCGCGATAATTATTGCCTTAGTCTTAGTGATTTTATTTGCTAAATCTAAGTTAGTTTCTTCAGGTGACGTAACGATCAGCATAAATGGCGACCCTGAAAAATCAGTAGTTACTGCTGCGGGTGGCAAATTATTAGGTGCACTAGCTGACCAAGGGATTTTTATTCCTTCAGCATGTGGTGGTGGTGGTACTTGTGGCCAATGTCGTGTTGACGTGCATTCAGGTGGTGGTGATATTTTACCAACCGAAGAAGGGCATATTACTAAACGTCAAGCAAAAGATGGTTGTCGTTTAGCCTGTCAAGTTGCTGTTAAGCAAGACATGGTAATTGAAGTTGAAGATGAAATCTTCGGCGTGCAAAAATGGGAATGTGAAGTTATCTCTAATGATAACCAAGCAACCTTCATCAAGGAACTTGTGTTAAAAATTCCTGATGGCGAATCAGTACCATTTAAAGCCGGTGGTTACATTCAAATTGAAGCACCTGCACATCATGTCAAATACAGTGATTTTGACATTGATGAACAGTACCGTGGCGATTGGAAACACTTTGGTTTCTTCGATGTTGAATCGAAAGTTGATGAAGAAACTTTACGTGCCTACTCAATGGCAAGTTACCCAGAAGAGGAAGGCATTATTATGCTGAACGTGCGTATTGCTACGCCGCCTCCTGGACGCTTACATTTACCAGCAGGTAAAATGTCTTCGTACATTTTCAGTCTTAAAGCTGGTGATAAAGTGACAATTTCAGGTCCATTTGGCGAGTTCTTCGCTAAAGAAACTGATAATGAAATGGTCTTTATTGGTGGTGGTGCAGGTATGGCGCCGATGCGTTCTCATATCTTTGACCAACTTAAGCGCCTTAAATCTAAGCGTAAGATAAGTTTCTGGTACGGTGCACGTTCTAAGCGTGAAATGTTCTATGAAGATGATTATAACGGCCTAGCAGCTGAAAATGACAACTTTGTTTGGCATGTTGCCTTGTCTGATCCACAACCAGATGATAACTGGGATGGCATGACTGGTTTTATTCATAATGTTCTTTTCGAAGAATACTTGAAAGATCACGAAGCGCCAGAAGATTGTGAATACTACATGTGTGGTCCTCCAATGATGAATGCTGCTGTTATCGGTATGCTTAAAGATCTTGGTGTAGAAGACGATAATATTATGTTGGATGACTTTGGCGGTTAATATTTTAACTTAAGCTTGCCTAGTGGCACTACTTCACCGTTAGATGTACTCACCTATAGTCATAGGCTCCGTGCATCCGCCTTGAATTAGTACCACTATTTAGCGCTTAATTTTTAAATATGCTGTTGAAGAACATTTGAAATAAGGACGACTTCGGTCGTCCTTATTGTTTTATGAACTAGTACAGCAAGTAAATTATTTATATCGCTATATTTTTTGAAAAAGAATATAGCGATATAAATAATAATTTGGAACCCTTATGAATAAATTGAAACTTGTGTTGTTAACTGTTTTAGTAATAAGCCTATCAGCTTGTTTTCCGAGTAATCCTTCAAATAAAATAGAGGTGTTACTGCAAGGTCGTACCATGGGTACTACTTATAATATTAAAGTAGTGGCGACAGAAGAGCAGATACTAGCGCTTGAATTAAAACAACAAATTGATGCTGCTCTGAAGCAAGTTAACCTAGAAATGTCGACTTATATGCCTAACTCTGAACTATCCAGGTTTAATCAATCGACATCGACTGAACCAGTGGAAGTCTCAGCAGGTTTTGCTCGCGTTGTTCAAGAGTCAATTCGTTTATGGAACTTAAGTGAAGGCAAGCTTGATGTCAGTATTGGTCCATTAGTTAATCTTTGGGGCTTTGGTCCTGAACAACGTCCTGAAACTGCACCTAGTGATGAGGTCATTGCAATGACTCATAAGCGTGTCGGTTTGCAGAACCTAACATTAGAGGGCAACAAACTATCTAAGAAAATCCCTGATTTGTATATAGATTTATCTACTACGGCTAAAGGCTATGGTGTCGATGTTGTTGCTGAAATAATTGAAAGTAATGGCTTTACCAATTACTTAGTAGAAATTGGCGGAGAAATGCGTTTAAAGGGCTTTAAGCACACAGGTGAGCTGTGGGCTATTGCAATAGAGAAACCACTTACGAATGAGCGCAGTGTACAGCAAGTGATTATTCCTAAAGATAATGCAGTGGCCACTTCTGGTGACTACCGTAATTATTTTGAAGCTGATGGTATACGTTTTTCACATATTATTGACCCAGATACCGGCAAGCCTATTCATCATAAGTTAGTATCGGTAACTGTTATTCATCCTTCATCTATGACAGCAGATGGTTTATCAACAACCTTGATGGTGATGGGCATGGAAAAGGGTATGGCTTTTGCTGTGAAAAATGATTTGGCGGCATTATTTATTTCAAAGACTGAAAATGGCTTTGATGAGCGATTTACGGTAAAATTCAAACAATATTTGAAGTAACAAAGTCCTGATAACCCTTAGCACTAGTTCTTATGTTGGAAATGGTCTGTGGTAAATTTAGCACAATGACTCTTGTCCAGAGCATTGGCACTCTTTAGTTAAGTATGTAAGTTAAGTAAATAGAGTAAGTTGAGAGCATAGTATTATGATGATTTTTTTTATTACCTTTGGTTTTTTCCTTGTGGTAGGCACTGCTATGGCAGTGGGGTATATTTTCCAAAATAAAGCCTTAGCAGGTAGTTGTGGTGGTTTAGCAAGCGTAGGCATTGATAAAGAGTGTAACTGTGATAACCCTTGTGAAAAACGACAAGAGCGAGAGAAAAAATCTGCGCTTGAAGATAACTTAAAAAACAGAATTGACGTAACAAACTTATAATTTCTGGTTTTATATAAATTATTTCTAAGCTTTGTCACCTTGTACAACTAAGCTAGCAGTAAAAATTTAGTGCTAAAAAAAAAGGATAATGAATTTACTTCATTATCCTTTTTTTGTGCGTTAACTCGCTTATCGAGTTAACGCTATATCGGGTCAAAGCTAGCTAATAAAATTGCGTATCTTAGCGATAATACCTTGGGCATCTAAGCCTAATTCCTGGTGTACTTCTTCTTGGGTACCATGTTTAACGAAATGATCAGCAACACCAATGTTGAGGATGCAAACAGGCTTGCCCTGAGCAAGTAGGTATTCATTAACGCCTGAGCCAGCACCACCGGCAATGGCATTATCTTCAATTGTTACCAGACAGTCATGATTGGCATTGAGTTCATCAATTAGTGTTTCATCTAGTGGTTTAACAAAACGCATATCTACTAAGGTAGCATTAAGCTCTATAGCGGCTTTCTTTGCCTGGACTAACATAGAGCCAAAGCTTAATAACGCAATGCTTTTTCCTGATTGTTCGTTACCTTCTGGTACTTCAGCTTTAAGAACAGTGACACCTTTACCAAGTGCTATGGTTTCATCAACGGTGGGCAGAGTTGCTCCGGTACCACTACCACGAGGGTAGCGAACAACGCTTGGACCATTATGTTTAAAACCAGTATTAAGCATTAGCTGGCATTCACGTTCATCTGAAGGAGCCATGATGACGGTATTAGGAATACATCGTAAAAAACTTAAATCAAAGACACCTTGATGGGTGGCGCCGTCAGCGCCAACAATACCAGCACGGTCAACCGCAAACATAACCGGTAAGTTTTGTATGGCAATATCGTGAATAAATTGATCATAACCACGTTGTAAAAAACTTGAATAAATCGCTACCACTGGTTTTTGACCACCAATAGCAAGGCCCGCAGCATAGGTGACCGCATGTTGTTCAGCTATTGCGACATCAAAGTACTGGTCAGGAAAACGCTGACTAAATTCGACCATACCAGAGCCTTCAGCCATAGCAGGGGTAACGGCGACTAACTTACTATCAACTTCAGCGGTCTTACATAACCAATCGCCAAAAATCTTAGAATAGGTAGGTAAACTTGGCTTTGCCTTAGGCAAATTTTTATCTTCCGGGTTAAATTTAGGTACCGCATGATACTTAATTGGATCTTGCTCAGCTGCTTGATAACCCTTACCTTTCTTAGTGGCAATATGGAGTAACTGTGGTCCTTTTAGCTTGCGCATGTTTTTAATAGTATCAACT
>NZ_JABSOV010000021.1:5152-23227 GCF_013215345.1 Colwellia sp.
AAACCAAGTTCTTCGAAGAAGGTACTGGGTACAACCATGCCTTTTAAGTGCTCTTCAGCACGGCTAGCCAATTCTTTAATCGGTGGGATATTGCCTAAAATCTTTTTGCCGCCCTCACGTAAGCCAGCATAGAAACTGCCTGAGAGCATTTTTGCCAAATGATTATTTAGTGCACCAACATTTTGTGAAATAGACATCTCATTATCATTTAAGATAACCAGCATATCTTTATTAATGTCACCAGCATGATTTAACGCTTCAAAAGCCATGCCGGCAGTCATAGCGCCATCGCCAATAACGGCGACAGTTTTACGGTTTAACCCTTCTTTTTCTGCCGCGACAGATAAACCTAAGGCTGCAGAAATTGAGGTACTAGAATGGCCAACACTTAAAACATCGTATTCACTTTCTTCACGCCATGGAAAAGGGTGCAAGCCATCTTTTTGTCTGATGGTATGTAATTGATCACGACGACCAGTGAGTATTTTATGAGGATATGCCTGATGGCCAACATCCCAAATTAAATGATCAAATGGCGTGTTATAAACATAATGCAAGGCAACCGTGAGCTCAATTGTGCCTAGGCCAGATGCAAAGTGGCCACTACTTTTACTCACTGAGTTTAATAAGAAACTACGTAATTCATTACTAATACGTGTTAATTGCGCTTGCGGAAATTTGCGCAGCTCTTCAGGCGTATTTATCTGTGAAAGTAGTGGGTAGTCAGCAAGGTTTGTAGTCATAGTTTGTCTATTGGTAATAATTATTTATTTAAGGTTTTGCACTGCTTAGTCGCTTAGTGGCTGCGCTTAACAATAAAGGTAGCAAAATCTGCTAAAGATTGGGTATTGTAAGGTAATCTAGCCAAAGCTTGAAGCGCTTGTTGTAATAAGTTTTCTGCTTTGTCTTGTGCGCCTTGCAAACCTAGCAGTGCCGGGTAGGTACTTTTGTTTGCTGCAAGATCAGAGCCTACGGGTTTGCCAAGCTGCTCTTCAGTCGAGGTTAGGTCAATAATATCATCTTGGACTTGGTAAGCTAAGCCAATAAGCTGGGCGTATTCGCTTAATATTTGTTTGTGCTCATTGGTCACTTGCTCGCTACATTCGGCCGGCATTAATACTGCAGCTTCTAATAAGGCACCGGTTTTTAATGAATGCAATACTTCTAATTCACTTAGTGGAATCGATTTATCTGTGGCGGCTAAATCTAGGGCTTGTCCGCCACACATGCCAAGGTAACCTGAAGCGCGCACTAACTGTTGTATAAGCTTTACTTGTACCGGTAACTTAGCTGAGTTTGGCTTTGTTGAAAAACTGTGATTGGCCAGTATGTCAAAAGCTAAAGTTTGTAGAGCATCACCCGCTAAAATTGCCGTAGCTTCATCAAAGGCCTTATGACAGGTTGGTTTACCGCGTCTTAAATCATCATCATCCATGGCGGGTAAATCATCATGCAAAAGTGAATAAGCATGAATACATTCAAGCGCGCCAGCAACTGCATCAATATCATTTAAGTTAGCAGCTGTTGCTTGCCCGGTAATGTAGGCTAAATAGGGGCGCATACGTTTACCGCCAATAAGCAGTCCATAACGCATGGCTTCAAGTAACTTAGCATCATTAATGGTAAGACTATCAAGCTTGGCGGTTAGAAAATCATTGATACGTTGTTGGAAATCCTCATAAGAGGTCAGTGTGGTCATTAACTTTCGCTCACACTACTATCAAAATCAGTTAATTGTGCAGTGCCGTTTTTATCAAGCAGGATTTGTACTTTCTGCTCGGCAGCTTGTAACTTTACCTGGCTTATTTGGCTAAGGTTTAAGCCACGCTCAAAAAGTGCCATCGATTCTTCTAAGCTCAACTCACCTTGTTCTAAGCTTTGTACTATGGTGTCAAGTTCATTTAATGATTCTTCAAAAGAGAGGTTTTCTAGTTTCTTTTTAGCCATGATTATTGCTCTAAGCAGATAGGGAATAAATAATTGCGGCAAACTTACCCTAGCTTGTCACGTGGGTCAATTGACCTACCGCAATTATTGTGCAAAAAATATTTTATCATTAGGGTTAAGTTATTGACACTACGGGCGATAAACTACTTATATCTGTTTTTTATTATTAGTAAATTATTCGTCAGATATTAGCGAATAGTTTTTACATAATGTACTATCCTTTTATTGAAGTATGGTCTTAAAGCGTAATGTGTTGTTTGTTTAGGAGAACTCTGTGGATTTAGCTACGTTAATTGGTATTGTCGGTGCCGTCGGTTTATTAGCCATGGCAATGGTATTATCAGGCGATATTATGATGTTCGCGGATACTCAGTCAATAATCATCGTTTTTGGTGGTTCACTTTTTGTGGTGATGGCTAATTATAATATGGGACAATTTTTCGGCATGGGTAAAATCATCGCCAAAGCTTTTATATTTAAATTAGAAAAACCTGAAGAGTTAATTGAAAAAGCGGTTGATATGGCAGATGCTGCCCGTAAAGGTGGTTTTTTAGCGTTAGAGGAAGCTGAAATAACTAATGCCTTTATGCAAAAGGGCGTAGATATGTTGGTTGATGGCCATGATGCTGATGTGGTTAGGGCCACTTTACAAAAAGATATTGATTTAACTACCGAGCGTCATGAGACCGGTAGTAATATGATGATGGCGCTCGCCGATGTTGCTCCTGCGATGGGCATGATAGGCACCTTAATTGGTTTGGTAGCTATGTTATCAAATATGGATGACCCTAAATCCATCGGCCCTGCAATGGCCGTAGCATTATTAACCACACTGTACGGCGCCTTCCTCGCCAATGTTATCGCTATTCCTATTTCGTCTAAATTGAAACTGCGTATGGCAGAAGAAAAAATGAATCAAGAGCTAGTACTGGATGCTGTTTTAGGTATTCAAGATGGTCAAAACCCCCGAGTTATCGAAGGCTTATTAAAAAATTATTTAGCTGAAGGTAAACGAAAAGTCGATACCACAGAAGAATAGCGGGAATACTTATGTTGGGAATGCTTATGTTAACAGTATCTATGCTAGGACTGCTTATGTTTAGAGGTGTAAATGGCTGAGCCAAAATGTAAGTGCCCACCTCCAGGGCTACCCGCATGGATGGGCACTTTTGCCGATCTTATGTCATTATTAATGTGCTTTTTTATTTTGTTATTATCTTTCTCTGAGATGGATGTGCTGAAATTTAAGCAAATTGCCGGTTCGATGAAGTTTGCTTTTGGTGTACAAAACAAAATTGAAGTCAAAGATATCCCTAAAGGTACCAGTATTATTGCCCAAGAGTTTCGCCCGGGTAAACCTGAGCCAACCCCTATTGAAGTGATCCAGCAACAAACCATGGAAATGACCCAGCAAATGCTTGAGTTTCAAGCGGGTGATGAAACATCGGCTGGTGGCCGACAAGAGCAACGTGGTACAGAGCGTGGTGGCCAATCTCAAAATACTGAGGATGCACTTTCACAACAAGCGATAGATCAAGCTAAACAAGATATGGAAGATGCTGCGCAAGAGCAAATAAACGAATTAGTTAAGAAAATTGCTGAACAGTTGGAGCAGCAAATTCAAGATGGTGCTATCGAATTAGAGTCGTTAGGCCAACAAGTTATTATCCGCATTCGTGAAAATGGTTCTTTTCCTTCTGGATCGGCTTTTTTACAACCTAAATTTCATCCCGTTATTAGAGAAATAGGCGAATTACTCAATACAGTACCGGGTGAAATCATGGTATCTGGTAATACCGATAACCGCGGCGTTGATTCTGAACTATTCAGCTCGAACTGGGACTTGTCCAGTAAACGTGCAGTTGCCATAGCCCATGTATTAATTAAAGTACCTGGCTTTGACCCCTCCCGTTTAGTGGTAGCGGGTCATGCAGATACTCGACCTTTAGTCCCTAATACCAATGCTCTAAACCGTCGTCGAAATCGTCGGGTTGAAATTGCCATTAACCAAGGTAAAGCCAAAGAAACCGAGCGCATTAGTATTACCAAAGAATAGAGAGCAATACTTTAGCTGCAAATTTCCTAGCTAGCATTAAAAGCTTAAAAAAGACTGACGGATAGTGTATAATGCGCGCCATTATTTTTATGTCTTTTTTAGGTTATAACCGATGAAATTTATCGTAAAGCTTCAAGCCGAGATCACCATCAAATCTCGCCCCGTCCGTAAACGTTTTACTAAAATCTTAGAATCGAACGTTAAGAATGTTTTACGTCGTATTGACGAGCACGTCACTACACGTATGAACTGGGATAATATTGAAGTTAATACCAAAGACAACTCACCTGAAAACCGTGAACGTTTAGTTGAAGCACTTAAGTGTATTCCGGGCATACCTATTTTTCTAGAAGTTCAACAAACTGAGTTTGTTGATGTTCATGACATTTATGAAAAAACTTTAGCTGTTCATGCCAAAACTATTGAAAACAAAACTTTTTGTGTACGTGCTAAGCGTACCGGTAATCATGACTTCAACTCACTAAAAGTTGAGCAATATGTTGGTGGTGGCTTAAATCAAGCGGTAGAAAGTGCCAAAGTTAAACTAAAAAACCCTGATGTTACCGTACGTCTTGAAATCAAAAATAAAGATTTATTCATTGTTACCCAGCGTCATAAAGGTTTAGGTGGTTTTCCTATTGCTACCCAAGAAGACGTATTATCTCTTATGTCTGGCGGTTTTGATTCCGGTGTTTCAAGCTACCAAATGATCAAAAAAGGTGCCCGTACTCACTATTGTTTCTTTAACCTTGGCGGTTCAGCGCACGAAGTGGGTGTTAAACAAATCAGTTACTACTTGTGGAACAAATTTGGTGCTTCCCATAAAGTAAGGTTCTTTGCGGTAGATTTTGAGCCTGTTGTTGCTGAGATATTAGATAACGTTGAAAATAGCCATATGGGTGTGGTGTTAAAACGTATGATGATTCGTGCAGCGACAAAAATAGCAGAACGAGGAAAAATTCAAGCACTGGTTACCGGTGAAAGTTTAGGTCAAGTGTCCAGCCAAACCTTAACTAACTTAAACGTAATCAATCGGGTAACTGATACGCTAATCTTACGCCCGTTAGGCGCTTACGATAAACAAGACATTATTGATATAGCACGTAAAATTGGCACGGAAGAATTTTCTAAAACCATTCCCGAGTATTGTGGTGTTATTTCGAAAAAACCGACGGTAAAAGCGGTATTATCGAAAGTTGAAGCAGAGGAAGATAATTTTAATTTTGATATTTTAGACAAGGTTGTCAGTGAGACACGTGTTTATGATATTCGTGATATTGGTAAAGAAACTGAAGAAGAAATTCGTGCGGTTGACCTTATTGAAAATATCCCTGAAGGCGCTGTGATTGTAGATATCCGTAGTCCAGAAGAAGAAGAAGATAAGCCATTGGACTTAGGTGATGTTGAAGTGAAACATATTCCTTTCTATAAGCTGTCCACACAGTTTGGCGATTTAGATATGTCGAAAGAATACCTACTTTATTGTGATCACGGTGTGATGAGCAAATTACAAGCGCTGTACTTACTTGATAATGGTTTCAAAAATGTAAAAGTGTATCGCCCTTAACGGTCACTTATTATAAGTTTTATTTAAGCCTTAATTGAAATAGTGAAGTATTAATTCCATGATTAATGCTTCACTGTCTACTTCATTAGGACTTTTAAAGCTTAAGTTTAAGGCTTAGCTTTAAGGTTTAGCACCTGTTGCCACAGTCGAGTATTTTCTGGCGTGGCTATATTATGCTGCTGACCTAAACGGTGAATATAACCGTTAATGTAATCAATCTCTGTAGATCTCCCCGCCAAAGTATCACTGCGCATTGAAGAGCAGTTTTTAGCTGTGGCTTGCGCTACTTTATGCACCATTAGTTGTAAATCACTCAATAGCAAAGTTATGCTCTCTGCTTGGCTGACTGCGGTAATTTCAGTTAACAGTGAGTTGATTTGTTCACTATACTTCTCGTTATTTATCTCGCCATTATCAATGTTCTTAATAGCTGTAATTGGATTGATGACACAATTTATTGCTAGCTTTAACCACTGTTTCGTCACTATATCTTGATGAAAGTTTACTTGGGGTAGGGCGCAGTTCAGCTGACTGGTTAATTGCTGTTCTTGGCTTAAACTTATTTCACCCGCCAGTAAGCCGATATCACTTTGGCCAAGCCCTGTGTGGCTGACAGATAAAGGAGTATCTCGATAACTGCCATGAGTAGTTAACATAGTAAGAATAGCTTGCTGATGGGGTAATAATTTAACTACCTCCGCCAAAGTACCCATACCGTTGTGAGCGAGAATTACCAGGCAATGAGGATTAATGTCCTTAGCTATTTTCTTGATAGCATCGGCAATATGAAATGATTTCAGGCATAGAATAATGACCTCAGCACAATTTATATCTGCCGTTTGACTATAAATAAGTGGGTAGCTAATTTGAGACTTCTGTTGATACTTATGTTGAGGGTTAAGCTGAGAGCCTTCAGTGTGGTCTTGTTGATAGCGGGTAAATTGATAGCTAGCTGAGTTTAGTTGTTCTTTACTTAATAATGCTTGATTAGAGGCAAGTAGGCTAACTTTTTTCTTGCCATTAGCATTTACTTGAGACAAATGGTGATACCAAAGTAAGCCCATGGCGCCTTGTCCAACAACAACAATATTATCTAGTTCAGCAGTCATAAGTTAGTTATTTACCATTTTCTTTAGTTATCGGGGAAAGTTAGCAGGAACTTGCTTACGGCTTTACTGTGATATGTTTTCGAAAATAACTGAGGTACAACCATTTTGCGAGTACAAATAGACTAATGCCAATAACATCAGCAATAAAATCACCCAGTTCTCCACTTCTATAGCCAAGAAAAGATTGACCAATTTCTGTTAACGCGCCATAAAAAATGAGTAAAGGCACGCAAAGGGGCAGGGATAATTTTATAATGGAGTGGCTAACCCAAGTAAAAATAAAAAAACTGGTTAAGTGACCAATAGTATCAATTTCGGGGAACTGAAAAATGTGTTTTCTTAAGGTGTCAGGTAAAAATTCATGAGCGAAAAACAGCAATATAGTTACGGTAATCACAGTAAACAAAAAGTAAGAATGTTGGCGAGCTTTCACAACGAACCTGTAAATAATTAAGAAAGTGATTCGATACTAGCATGATTTAGCCAGTATTTCTTGCTGGGCTTCGGTGTCAGTTTGAGTTGCTCATCTTTGTTAAATTTTTCAGTTTAGTGCTTTAGTTAAGCGCTTTAGTTGCGTGCATTAATGGTGAAGGTATAATAGAGCGCATTGAGCAAACTCACCCACATAGAGAATAAATTATGCCTTCAATGGATATCGTATCAGAAACTGATTTAGAAGAAGTTCGTAATGCTGTCGACAATGCTAGCCGTGAAATTACCACACGTTTTGATTTTCGCGGTGTTGAGGCAAGTTTTGAGTGGAAAAAGCCCAATATAACCTTGAAAGCCGAAGGTGATTTTCAATTGAAGCAGATGTGCGACATGTTGCGCAGTCAATTAGCTAAACGTAATGTTGATGCTAAAGCCATGAACGTTGGTGATGCTAGTGCTACAGGCAGAAACTGGAGTCAGCAAGTCAGCTTTAAAGAAGGTATCGAGCAGGATATGGCTAAAAAAGTCGTTAAGCTTATTAAAGCTGAAAAGTTAAAAGTACAAGCGGCTATTCAAGGTGAGCAAGTACGAGTAACAGGTAAAAAGCGTGATGACCTACAAGCGGTAATGCGTTTATTAAAGGCTGCTGAGTTAGAGCAGTCTTTCCAGTATACTAACTTTAAAGACTAGTATTGCTGCCCTCTCGTAAAGTAAAGCGCTAGCTAAATTAGCGTTATTGCCAAAAAAACCATAACATTGTTATGGTTTTTTTATGTGTTATGAACTGATAACAGTCAATCGTTAGCAGCTAATTGAAAGCAGGGTAAATCTACTCGCTTACTTAATTATTTTAAAAATGAAAGCGGCTACTTAATAGCAGGGTTAAGTCATCATTACTGCTTAAATTTCTAACTATGCCACCTTCAATAACCCATGTTGACTGCACCCATTGCAGGCCAAGGGTCACTTGGTGGGTGATTTTATCTCCTGCTTGCCATCGGCTGCCGAGTTCTGTCACCATATAGATTTCCGGCGCTATACCCCAATCAGGGTAAATTGAAGGTGATAATCTATATTGCCAAGATATATCATAGCGACCAGTATCAGAACGGCTATCAATACCCGCTTGATAAAGTGCATCAAAATCGAATTCATGTCTGTTTTTAAAAAAGCTATAAACAAAGCCAACTTGTATCGCTGGGTCTCGATGCTTATTACTAGGATCATTAGCACCAGTATCATTATCAATAGGACTATCACCGATAGGAAAGGTTGCACCCGCTAATAAGGCTAACCTTGATGTACCTGAGAAAAAGTCATCTTGTATGACCGTGTGGCGATATAAAGTCGATAGCTCGCTAAATTCTTGTTCATCTCTAGGTGTTAGCTTGTAGGGGATGGAAAATAGCAAAGCTTGTTTGTTATTTAAGCCGTAGGCAGCACAGCTAATAAAATTATCGCTGTTGCTATTTGTCGCATGCACATATAAAAATCTTATCACATAACCATACTTATCAAGGGGTAAGGCGACCAATGACCTTAAGCCCATACTGTTAGCATTTGGCACACTAAGTAGCGCTAATAGTGCGGCTATAACTATTGATGTAAAGCTAGTTATTAGCGTCTTCATTTGATATCACAGTGACTTTTATCGGAGTAAAGCCTGCATCCAATATCGCTTGCTTAATCATTGTCGTAGTGGGTGATTTTTCCTTGGTTTCCAAGCGTACTTTCTTCATCTTCATACTGACCGCTACTTCTTCAACACCAGCCATTTTATTGAATTTTCGATTTAAGCTATCAACACATAACGCGCAGGTCATGCCGTGTATTTCAACTTCTATGGTCTTGGCGTTAATTGAAGGCGTCATAGTTAAAGCGACAACTAATGGTAATAATAAAATTCTTTTCATGGTTTAGTGCTCCTTTATAGTTCTAGGATATTTCGAATGGGTAGTAATAGGTAACTAGTGAAAAAGCCTATAAACCAGATTATTGCACTTAGCCAAAATATTCTTTTGTTCAAACGTTTTGATTTTTGACAAAGGGCAGCTAAGTCAGGTTCAGCTGGACAATGCTGATTAGGCCGCCAATTAAGCCAAGCTAACAACAGCAAAATTATCGCGGCTAATGTTAGTGTCCATACTTTATGTTCAGCAAGAAAAAGCAATTCAGGAATGTTGTAGTTTAAACTCGCAACTAGGGCACCAAAACCTAATGTCACTAGCAAGATAGGTAAGGCACAGCAAAGCAAGGTGCCGCTGGCAATAAAAAGAGTCAGCCATTTTAGGTAAGGTTTTTCTAAAATATTATTGTCTGGCATGTTAACTCTCACATCCTGAACATGAGCCCGACTGTTGAATCGGTGGACAGGGCACTGAGCCATAAGAGCAAAATACACAACAATCACCTTTAAGAGGTTTCAGTAATACCTGACAAGCGGTGCATTCATAGAACCATTGGCAAGCATTGGTTGGCATTTCAAGCAATTTTGTATCGCCACATTCGGGGCAGGTTAGTTCTGAGTTGATGATAATTTTAGTCATATGCGATCCCTAGTTTGTTTCTGTTAGTATAGAACCTATAGTTACTATAGGTTCAAGGGGTTTAGTATGAATTATGAAAAATATTCTATTGGTCAGTTAGCTAAAAAAACAGCGTGTAAGGTTGAAACGGTACATTACTATGAAAAAGTAGGCTTAATGCCCGAGCCACCGAGAACAGAGGGTGGTCATAGGATATATTCCTTAGCTCATGTTAAACGCTTGAATTTTATTCGGCGCAGCCGTGATCTAGGTTTTAGAATTGAGCAAGTTAAAGAGCTACTTAAGTTTATTGATGAGCCCAACCACTATTGTGGCGAAGTTAAAGCAATGGCAATGCAACAATCTCGTGTGGTACAAGAAAAAATAGATGATTTACAGCGTCTAAAATCAGCGTTAAATGAAATGGTTACTCACTGTGCCTCAGGTGATAAGCCAGTCGATGATTGTCCTATTGTTGATGCGCTATTTACTGAGAGAGCAGCAGAGCACTACTAAGGTTAAATATTCGAACTGTACTCGACTATCAGGAAAATGTTTATCTTACCAATACAAGTTGTAATGACAGCTATCAAAGTATCCAGATAAATTCATTATTCACTACTACTCAATTCAAATACTCATTGCTGTCATGGGCCCAAAGTAATCATCTTTAGGCACTTTTTATCCTGCTATTGTCTCAGCTTATTGAGCTGTAGGTGTACCAATAACAACCACCTTTGCTTTATCCATATCAAGTTGATGTAGTTTTAACAAGTTAACAGGCGTTAGGCCAAATTATTTTTTAAATGCAGAAGTGAAATTTGAAAGGTGATTATCGCTAACTCTTTATTGGGTAGTACTATTGAGCATGAGCTAACTTACGACTTTGATCTGGTTAAATATAAAACTGACCACCGTGCATCTTTATTAAGTGGCTCAGTGAATAAGTCTAATGAGCAAACCTTAAATAGCTCGGGTTTTATTAGAATAGCATTGATTTTGGTAATGGCTTCGTTGTTATTCCAGGTGTATGTTTTGATAGTTATGATATTGAATCAGTAGTTATTGATAATACCTTTAGCCAATGTCCCTATGACTACCTTTACTAAGCTAGATGGTAATAAAGGGCTATTCTTTGGTGCTAAAGGTCAAATACCTGTCGGCGCGAGTAATATTGTCAGAAGAACTACCGCCTCTCGAGTAGAAACTTAAGTTAGCTTTAATCAGCCAAATAATAGGGCGTTACAACCTACCGGCGAAGGGCTCTAACTTGATGGGAAACACATCCGAATTATTTATTCGTCGATGAAATACTGAGTTTTAAGCTCTGTTATCAAGGTAAACCGTTAAATAAGGCAGCTAAAGTAAAGTGGTAAAAGGTGTTACCCGACATAGAAATCAGCGTAATGAGCACTCATTGAGACAGACGCGTAGGGCAAGTTTTCA
Source organism: Colwellia sp. (assembly GCF_013215345.1). Taxonomy (GTDB): domain Bacteria; phylum Pseudomonadota; class Gammaproteobacteria; order Enterobacterales; family Alteromonadaceae; genus Colwellia. The sequence continues at coordinate 16,235 of NZ_JABSOV010000021.1, forward strand.
CTGAGCTTAGTACAAGCCGGCTTTTATTTATTATCTGCTAATACCGAGGTAAAAGACCAAGCAGGTAGCAATTTTGATGTTCATCATTACGCCTTATATGCCACTTTAGAGTAATTTCCACAATAGCATTTACTCAAAATACTCGTTTTAACAGCTTCAGAGCCATAATATTTATTCGCGGTATTAACCTTAGTGGCTATTTCAGTGTTTGCTTCGACTGTGCTTAATACTACCAGTGAACTTGCTTTCATCATTTATTAACAGCAATGAAGCTAGAATAATCGGCTATATTTCAGCTTCTCGCAAATACAGCTGCACATTTTCTAAATTAATATGACTTTTTTCAAAATATGTCGGCGAAAGATCAATGGCGTTTTGTAAAAAGTATTTTGCTTCTTGGTAGCGACCATCTAACAATAAGAAATAACCGATATCATTATACGCTTCGGCTACGGACATCACTTGTTTAAATAGCTGAATTGATTTGTTGTATTGACCTGTTCGCACGTAAATTAGCCCTAGATTAAGCTTGGCTCGTGCAAAAGACGAGTTCACATCAAGGGCTTTTTTATAATAACTTTCGGCCAAAGTGTAATGATGGCTTAAATAATAGGAATAACCCATATTGGTATATATCAATGATGTATTTTCTGAAATAGGAATGAGTATGGTAAATATTTCTCTGGCATATTCATGACGGCTATTAAGATCACTTAACACAGCTAAGGCGTTATAAGCGAGTAAAGGGGATTCACTATCAAGAGCGATGAAACGTTTAAATGAAACATTTATATGGAGCCTCTGCTGATCCAATTTAACCGTACGCTCAAGTACTTCCTTAGCTTTTTCCATATTCTTGTGCTGTAAATAATAAATGCCCATGTGAGCCAGTGCTGGAATGTGATCAGGCTTGATGGTTAAGGCTTGTTTAAAAGCCCTAGTGGCCAATTCAGGACTATTTAAATTGTTTTGGATTTTTCCTATTTGGCAAAAAATATCAACATCTTCTTTATCAAATTCAAGCGCTTGAATATAATAAAAAAGTGCTTTTTTTAAATTATTCTGCTGCTGTTCAACTTCCGCTAACTTTATGTTTTGTTCTTTAGATTGAATTTTATTTACTGACCCTTTTGACGGGTTAATTTGAGTGTCAGTACTAGAACAGCCGACCCCTGTGACAGCAAAATTCAAGAACAGAAAAATAATAATTAGGTATTGAACATTTAAATATTTCATAATTAAAACGCCTTATCCCAAACACTCATTACTTTCAATATTGCAGGGCCTATAGCGACAATAAAGAAAGATGGCCAAATACAAAACATCATCGGAAAAATCATCTTCACGCCAAGTTTGGCGGCATTTTCTTCTGCTGCTTGTAAACGTTTATCGCGATACTCATCGGCATATACCCGTATCGTCTCCGCCACACCAGTACCAAGCTTAAGGCTTTGTACAATCACTGAATTTAAGCCTCTAATATCTTCTAAACCTGTTCGGTCACTAAATTCCTGCAAGGCTTGTTGCATTGATAAACCCACGCGCACTTTACTGCACACCAAGCCCAGTTCATGGGCAAGTGCAGGGTGGACAAAATCCAGCTCACTTTTAACGCGTTGAAAAGCCTCTAACAAGCCTAAACCTGCCTCACAACATACAATTAGTAAATCCAGCGCATCAGGGAAAAACTTGCGTAATTCTTTCATGCGACTTTCGGCCAACTTATGCAGTATCAAGGCCGGCAAAATATAAGTTAGACCGATAATAAAAGTTAAAATATATAAGGTAACCAGCATAGATAAAGCAGGTGAAAATTTTACTACAATAATTGAAATTAATGCTCCACTGAGCATCGATATCAACTTAATGGCATTAAAAACCTTTAAAGCATTGGTGGAATGAAATCCAGCATGAATAAGTAATTTTTTAGTGGCTTTATCTCCGGAAAAACTACTATGAATTAATGGCAGATATTTAAGTTTATCTAAATTATGCTCAAGGGTTGTGGAATAATCTACTTGCTTATTATTTGCTGATAATGGCTGATTTTTAAGCTTGTCTATTTGAGATTTTACCGGTGAATAAATACCGGTAAATAAATAGTACAAAGCAAGGGCGAGAGTTACTCCCGCGATGGCGGCGACAATATAGATTACCCATTCAACCATTTCTTTGTTGTTAGTAAAACTTAGTAATAAACTTTGTAAGTACTCCATAGTCTATACCTCTATTTGAATCAGTTTTTTAATCCACCAGATACCTAACAGCATGCCAGCGCCACCCCACTTAAGCAGGTTAAGTCCGGCTGTAGTTGATATTAATATAGCGACATAACTTGGCGAGGATATATATAAAACGGCGAAGAGTACAAAAGGCATCAATACCAATACCCAACCCGAGAGTCGACCTTCGGCGGACAAGGTTCTTATCTTTCTTTTGAAGGTGAACCTTTGCCGGATCACTATCGACAATTTTCCTATATTCTCGGCCAAGTTGCCGCCAGTAGATTTTTGAATAGCAACGGCACTGGAAAAAGCCATTGCTGAAGTGCTTGGTACTCGTTTAACGAAGTTGAGTAGCGCAGTTTTAGTGTCATTACCAAAGTTAATACGATTAAACATTATCCTAAATTCATCGGCTAAATAGCCATCCATTTCTTCAAAAACAAGTTTAATGGCATCACTAAAGGCATAACCGGCTTGTAAACCTCTTTTGAGTACATCCATAGCCTCTGGAAATTGCTCTTCAATTTTCTCCATGCGCAGAGCCATATCACGATTTAATTTGAAATGAAAAACCAATAAAATCAATAGTGCGCACAGAGCACTAAAGAGCCAATCCTTACTAAGAAAACCTACAATTAAAAAGACCAAACAACCACTACTTAAGGCAATAGCTAGGTATTGATAACCTAACAATTTTGAGCCTGATATTTCCATTTTATAGGTTAAATCTGCAATCCAAGGTAAGGATTCTAACCAACGAGTAAAAGGTGGTAATTTTTCGACCCTACTATTGAGTAATAGATTTTTCTCTATGTTTTTATCTTTTAATGCCAGCGAAAGTAAATGTTTTTTTAGCTGCTTGGTATCTGCCCGTTGTGGGCTGTAGACCGAAACAAATAAACTTTGCGCCAATAAAACCACGGCGGCAAAAACTAACAGTAAAAATATAAGTTGAGGACTCATAGTACCTCCTAATTAGAAATTCATAGCTGATTCATCAATGCCATATAAACTATAAGGAATGTCGATGCCTTTAATAGTTAATTGTTGATGAAATCCGGGTATTACTCCTGTGGCTTGATAACTGCCTATTATGTTGCCTTGTTCATCCTTATCTTCCCGTTTGAAAGTAAATATTTCTGACATGGTGATGACATCACCTTCCATGCCGGTAACTTCTTGAATGCTGGTAATGCGCCGACAACCATCTTCTTGGCGCTGTAATTGCACCACCACATCAATGGCTGAAGAAATTTGCGTTCTAATATTATGTATAGGCATGTCAAAACCGCCCATACAAATCATATTTTCTAAACGTCCTAATGCATCTCGAGGTGAGTTGGCGTGCAAGGTGGTTAACGACCCTTCATGGCCAGTATTCATTGCCGCTAACATATCTATTGCTTCAGCTCCTCTAACTTCACCAATAACAATTCGGTCAGGGCGCATTCTCAAACAGTTTTTTACTAGGTCTCGTTGCGATATTTCGCCTTTACCTTCGATATTGGCTGGGCGTGTTTCTAAACGCACTGTATGGGGTTGCTGTAGCTGTAGTTCAGCTGAATCTTCTATGGTGATAATCCGTTCGTCTTCTGGAATGTAACTAGATAAAATATTAAGTAGTGTGGTTTTACCACTACCAGTACCTCCAGAAATCAAAACATTAAGTTTACCTGTGACTACCGCTTTGATTAGTTGCCCCATTTCGCTGTTCATCGAGCCATAGTCAATGAGCTGCTCTGCGGATAATTTATCGACAGTAAAACGGCGAATAGATAACGAAGGTCCATCAAGAGCTAAGGGAGGAATAATGGCGTTGACCCTACTACCATCTTTAAGGCGAGCATCGACCATGGGGGATGATTCATCTATTCTACGACCAACAGCGGAAACAATGCGGTCAATAATATTTAGCAAATGTTTGTCATCATAAAACTGCACCGCTACTTTTTCTAATTTACCACTGCGTTCGACATAAATACTGTCATAGCGGTTTACTAAAATATCAGCAATCGTTGGATCTTCTAATAGCGTTTCTAATGGTCCAAGCCCTAATATTTCGTCAATGATCAGTTTAATTAATATTTGTCGAACGTTTAAGCTTAACGGCCTGGTTAATTCATTTAATAAACGACAACATAACTCGGTGATCTGTGCTTTCGCTGCCTTGTTTTCCATAGTTTCTAATACGGACAAGTCTAATAAGCTTAAGATTTGGCCAAATATTTCCTGCTTAGTCTGCATATCCTCAGCGGTTAAAATGCTAAAGGGGTCCGCTATTTTTTTATCATGTAGCATGATGACCTCCAAATAATTTTTTGAAAAAGTTTGGTTTTTCTTCAGGCACTTTAATCGGGAAAACTTTTTTTATAATGGTACAGATTTCTTTATGAATGATTTTGTTTTCGGTCAGTTTAGCTAGTGGAGAACCTAAGTCAGTACAAGAGCTAGCCAATTGGTAATTGTTACTGACATAAAAAACACTATCGATAAGTAAGGCTTTTTTAATATCCTCAAGGGTGATATTAGTGACTTTTTTGGAATGACGATTAACAATTATGTTAATCGTATTTTTATTAACACCCATTTTCTCCGTCAATTGTTGAATAAGGGCTTTAGCTTCCCTTAAACTCACAATATTTTGTTGAACAACGATAAGAAATTGGCTTGATAATAAAACTAATGGCAAGGTGAGCAGGTCTAAGCCTCGAGATAAGTCAGCTAATACCAAGTCGTGGTTAAGCTTTATTTTCCATAGTAGTTGCTCTAAGTGCTCAAAACTCTTATTCTGCTCATTATCAAGTTGAGTGTAGGCTTTACTGGCCAACAAACTTAAATTTTTTCGTTTAGTCATCATCGACTTTATCGCCACATTATCTAGTTTATTAATTTCATTTAATGCATCAGATAAGTAGTAATTGGCTTTGAAATTTAGCGCGTCAGCGAGAGTTCCATAGTGTAAGTCAGCATCAATAAGTGCTATTTCATCTTGACAAAGATCGGCACTTATTTCGCCTAAACAAGCGGTAATGAAACTAGCTCCAGAGCCTGATTTACCGTTAATTATACTAATAAGAGGAGCAACTTTTTTAGTCTTTAATATGTCATTAGCGGATACCGTTAGGGTATTAAATAGCTCCTGCTCAATATCTTTAAAAGGGATAATGTCTAGTACATGATGGTGCATAGCTGTCCGAATAATGTCAGCATCAATGCCATCACCTAAAAGTAACGTTGGCATATGCTTAGCCGATAATTTTTCAATAATCTGATGGCAAATGTTTTTGCCATCATTAATGACCAATATAACCAATTCAAACTGACTAAATTGCTCAGGAATCTTTTCAGTGAACTCTACGTTTAAATTACCTATTAAGGAAAGTTGACTAGCAAGTTCAAGCTGAATGTTAAGATCGGTACAAATAACCAAAACACTTAAATGAATGGGCAAACTTTGTTTTTTTATGGACGGTTTATCAGTCACAGTTAATCTACTGTCAGGTAAATCAACCACATTATTGATGCTTTTACTGTTCATAAGACTTCCTTAAGTAATTGTTCCTTAGATAGCCGCTGCCGAGAAAACGATAACTAGGGGGCATCACTTGGTAAACAATGGGTATACTTTGTTCGTGTTGCCCCTAAACTCTCTCTCGGTAAGGTCGTGGCAAAACTCGGAGAGTTGAGTGTTAAAAATAGCCCCGGAATGATGAGCTGGTGTTGGTAATTAATTATTTCTGCTCTTACCAAGGCAATGTCATTAATATCAACTACAGGTGCACCATCAATTTGTAAGTAACTTACTTGTAAGTTTGCTATGCCTAAGTTTGGTGCCATAGGTACTTTGTCAAAAAGAGCCGCTTCGCGCATGGGGTCAAAAGCCGATACCGCACTATGATCAAAATGACAAACAGTTGCCAGTCTAGCGCCTCGTCTAGAAGCTTCGGTGAGAATATTCCAAATAAAAAATAACCGACCCACTTCAAGTACAGTAAATAACAGCAAAAAGAACACCGCGCCAACAATGGCAAATTCTATGGTATAAATCCCTCGTTGTTGTTTCTGTTGATGTGGTCCCGTCCCTTTAAACATGGTTATAAAGCCCTCATGGTATAGGTTGATATTAAAGGGAAGCTCAAATCAATGTCGCTACCTAAACCAAAAGAGCTTAAAGTCTTAGAAAATATTGGTTGCCAATCATAGGTCACGGTTATAGTAATAAACTCACCACTGACAATGAAACTGATATCATCATCCTGTAAATTAGGCAGTAAGCTAGTGGAACTAGTACTTTGACCATACCTAATTAGACTTTTTACCTCGGCAGCAACAGAGTCTTTGATAATTACCACATCGTTACTACCAGGTTTAGCATTGGCTGATAAATAACGACTAGCATCTCTGACCGTTTTATTCAGGGCATTGTATTGAAACATTAGTCGACCAAGTTCAGCACTGGCACAAATTAACAGCAATAAAAAAGGTAATGTTAGGGTAAATTCAATCGTCGCCAAGCCCCGTTGTTTTGTATAACTCGTATGAATAAAAGTCATATCCTTTCTCCTAAGAGTCAGTACTGCCAGGAACATGGTATAACACCATTTTATATGGTCCTGGGGTATCAATGGGCTCTAATGATGCATCGCCACCACCAGAGCAGTCATAGATAAATTCTCCAATGACATAAGACTTCTGGCCTTTCTTCTCAACTTTTTGAGTTAGGAAAAAGCAGCCAACACCTAGAAAGTCCAAGTTATTAGCACCGTTT